>NZ_NDIO01000032.1:0-16160 GCF_002241085.1 Vibrio sp. V03_P4A6T147 | reverse complement strand
TAATGCCAGTCCCCCCCGCGGTCGCTGAATATTCAACGGGCCTTTCGATGGGGCAAACGGCTGAGCAGATGGCAAAATCTCATCACATAAGCCGACTGGATCAAGATGCTTTGGCACATCGTTCTCACTCTCTAGCTTCACAAGCTTGGAAAGAGGGCAAAATCCAAGGCGAAGTCATGACGGCATTCCCAGAGCCCTATAAAAAGTGGATCGCTGAAGATAACAATATTCGTCATGACTCGACTCTGGAAGGTTATGCCAAGTTACGTCCAGCGTTTGATAGGCAATATGGTAGCGTGACGGCCGCCAACAGCACACCACTCACCGATGGCGCTGCCGCTATTCTTTTAATGCGCGAAGGCCGTGCTAAAGAGCTTGGTTTGGAGATTATGGGTTATATCCGTTCTTACGCTTTTTCAGCGATTGGTGTTGAACACGATATGTTAATGGGGCCGTCTTATGCGACACCGTTAGCCTTACAACGTGCAGGTATTGAGCTTTCCGATCTCACATTGATTGACATGCATGAAGCGTTTGCCGCGCAAACCCTCTCTAATATGAAAATGTTCGCCAGTGATAAGTTTGCACAGGAACATCTTGGTCGAGCAAAAGCGATTGGCGAAATTGATATGGATAAATTTAATGTGCTAGGTGGTTCTATTGCGTATGGTCACCCCTTTGCGGCGACGGGTGCGCGCATGATCACACAAACACTGCGTGAACTAAAACGACGTGGTGGTGGTTTAGGGCTGAATACCGCTTGTGCAGCGGGTGGTTTGGGCGCGGCAATGATTTTGGAGGTTGAATAATGAGCACAGAGAGAGCTTTTCATTTAACAATTGATGAACAAAATATTGCGTGGCTGGCGATTGATGTTCCCGGCGAAAAAATGAATACGCTACAAGCGGCGTTTGCCCAAGAGATGCAAGAGGTTTTTGCGACCTTGGAGGCTCAAAAAACCAGCCTAAAGGGGATGGTGATTCACTCGCTTAAGCCAGATAATTTCATTGCTGGAGCGGATGTCCGTATGCTGAACGCTTGCCAATCGGCCAGCGAAGCACAAGCATTGGCCAAGCAAGGTCAGGAGATGTTTCAAACCTTATCGGATTTGCCATTCCCAGTGGTTGCCGCGATTCATGGCCCATGCTTAGGTGGTGGTTTAGAGCTGGCGCTGGCTTGTCACTACCGGGTGTGCAGCGACGCGGATATCACGCGTTTGGGGTTGCCCGAAGTGCAATTAGGCTTGCTACCAGGCTCCGGTGGAACGCAGCGGTTGCCGCGTTTGATTGGTTTGTTACCTTCTCTCGACTTGATTTTGACGGGTAAACAGCTGCGCGCAAAAAAAGCAAAACAGCTGGGTGTTATTGATGCTTGCGTAGCAGAGACTATCTTGCTGGATGTGGCCAAGAAGTATGTGCTCGATAATTCTGGGAAAAAACGTCATCAGGCCAATACGTCGGCCAAAGAGAAATTAATTTCTCATACGCAGCTTGGTCGCAAATTAATTTTTGATCAGGCCGCTAAAAAGACTAAGCAAAAAACACGAGGTAATTACCCAGCTGCAGACGCGATTTTAGAGGTGATTCGCCACGGTTTAGATCGTGGTTTGAAAGCCGGGTTAGAGCTTGAAGCGAAGCGATTTGGTGATTTGGTGATGAGCTCGGAATCCAAAGCACTGCGCTCGATTTTCTTTGCCACCACCGAAATGAAAAAAGAGACGGGCAGCGACGCAAAACCTCAAACCGTGAAACATATCGGCGTATTGGGCGGTGGTTTAATGGGGGCAGGGATCAGCCATGTTAGCGTTGCAAAAGCCAAGGTTCCCGTACGAATCAAAGATGTTTCGAATGATGGAGTATTAAACGCGCTCAATTACAACTACAAATTATTCGATAAACAGCGCAAGCGTCGCATTTTATCCAAAGCGCAGATGCAGACAAAAATGGCGCAATTGTCTGGCGGGATTGATTTTACCAGTTATCAGCATATCGACGTTGTCATTGAAGCGGTATTTGAAGATCTCACGCTTAAGCAGCAAATGGTGGCTGATGTTGAAGCGAATGCCAAAACCAGCACCATTTTTGCGACGAATACTTCCTCGCTTCCAATCCAGAAAATTGCAGCGAAGGCGGCGCGTCCAGAGAATGTGATTGGATTGCACTATTTCAGTCCTGTTGAAAAAATGCCTCTGGTGGAAGTGATCCCTCATCAAACCACATCGCAAGAGACGATAGCCACAGTGGTGGCCTTGGCGAAAAAACAGGGCAAAACGCCGATTGTGGTCAAAGATTGCGCTGGTTTTTATGTTAACCGTATCCTTGCACCTTACATGAATGAAGCGGCGCAGATCCTGATGGCGGGTGAGTCGATTGAAAAGATAGATACGGCTTTGCTCGATTTCGGTTTCCCAGTCGGCCCTATCACGTTATTGGACGAAGTGGGCATTGATGTTGGCTCGAAAATCATGCCAATTCTAGTGCAAGAACTCGGCCCACGTTTTCAAGGACCAGACGTATTTGATTTGCTGCTCAATGACAATCGCAAAGGGCGTAAAAGTGGTAAGGGATTCTATACCTATAAAGGTAAGAAAAAAGAAATCGACAAATCTATCTATAAATTGCTGAAAATAAAGCCAGATGCCAAACAGAGTGATAAGGAGATCGCGCTGCGTAGCGTGCTACTTATGCTGAATGAAGCCGTACGTTGTTTGGATGAGGGCGTAATTCGTTGTGCGCGAGATGGCGATATTGGTGCGATTTTCGGTATCGGTTTCCCGCCGTTTTTGGGCGGCCCATTCCGTTACATAGACCAAATTGGTATCAAGAAATTAGTGGAAATGATGAATCAACATGCTGAGAAGTATGGCGATAAGTTCGCTCCTTGTGATGGGCTACTGACTCGCGCTGGGGTTGAAGCACGTTTTTATCCGTAGTCATCTCGGCTGTTTTCATTCATATGTTTGCTTAAATTAGGCGAGGGAATATCCTCGCTTTTTTTCATTTATAGCCAATGAGGTCATCTCTTTATGCGAGTTATTCTCAGTTTGGTATAAGATTATGGAAAATCATCAATAAGGAATCGAAATGGATGCACTAGAGTTGCTGCTTAACCGTCGTTCAATCGCCAATCTCACATCGCCTGCACCTGAAGGTCTGGTCTTGGAAAATATTATTAGAGCAGGCTTGCGAGCGCCCGATCATGGCGGTTTAACCCCTTGGCGTTTCGTGATTGCTCAGGGAGCGGGTTTGCAAAAGTTGTCGGGTATTTTGGCGTCTGCTGTGCGAGCGGATAGCGGCAGTGATGCTGAGATAGAAAAAGCGAAAAATGCACCGTTTCGAGCACCCATGGTAATCACAGTGATCGCGAAAGTAACGGAGCATGAAAAGGTACCAGCGATTGAACAGCATCTCTCTGCGGGATGCGCAGTACAAGCGATGCAAATGGCTGCGGTAGCCCAAGGTTTTCAAGGTTTCTGGCGTTCGGGAAGCTGGATGTTCCACTCTCACGTTCGGCAAGCATTAGGTGCTAAGGGCGACGACCAAATCGTTGGTTTCTTATACCTAGGAACTGCAGGGTGCACGCCAATGAAAGTGCCTGAACGTGATTTGAGTAAATTTATTGAGTTTCTATAGCGAGTTTATTGACTATCTGCCGCTGCGATAACTCATGGCCCAGCAATGCTGGGCCTAAAATCTAGTGGATGTGATAGGCAATCACAAAATCAATAAATAGCCTGACTTTTTCAGGTAGATGATCCTTGTGGTTATACAGCATATAAATATCACGAGGGTTGGAAACCCAGTCTTCCAGTACTCTGACTAAGCTGCCTTCTTCGATAAATTCTTTAATCATCACATCTGGCATTAAGGTGATACCCAGCCCCTCAGAGCAAGCGCTGCGCACTACGTTTAAAGCGTTGGCCTGAAAACGACCAGTATCACAATTGACCACGCATTCCCCTTTATTGTTGGTCAACTGCCATTTTACTAGAGGATATCCCTTCAATAATGAATGATTGCTGAGCTCTTCGGCATGAGTTGGTGCAGGGTGTTTCGCTAAATACCCTTGGCTTGCGACTAACACATCTTTCACTTCATTAATTTTTCGCGCAATCAAACTGGAGTCTCGTTGAGGGCCAACTCTAAAAATGACATCCCATTCGGTTGGGTCGAGTTGATCGGCCTGATTGCTGGTGGTCAGTTCTATGTTGATATCTGGGTACTGCATCATGAAGGCATTGAAGATAGGCATCATCATGCGTTTCGTGACATTAGATGGTGACGATATTCTTAGTTTGCCTGAAGCGCCACGACATTCATCGGTGAGCTCTTCTGCTGTTGCAGCTAAGCGATGCAGCAACGGTGAGCACTCTTGAAAAAAACGTTCACCCGCTTCAGTCAGCGAAAGTTTTCGAGCATGGC
This sequence comes from Vibrio sp. V03_P4A6T147, assembly GCF_002241085.1. NCBI lineage: Bacteria > Pseudomonadati > Pseudomonadota > Gammaproteobacteria > Vibrionales > Vibrionaceae > Vibrio > Vibrio sp. V03_P4A6T147. Next base: position 11,739 of record NZ_NDIO01000032.1, on the reverse strand, counting down.
GATTCAACAACCTAAGATTCAGAGAATCTTCCAATGCTTGAATGCGTCGGGTAATGGTCGCAACGGGGATCATTGTTTTACGAGAAGTTGCGGTATAGCTTCCATTTTCGACAACCAGTCGAAAGAGGTTTAGGTCATCTAATTTCATTGTTCCTGACACATTATTTTTCGAATTTGAGTAATTTATACGTATATCATTTGTCAAATCTTGAGTCATATCAACTTGTTTGACGAAAGTAACATTCCGTACAATCCATACATAGCCCATATATATAGTATGCAACCGAGTTACAAAGTGGAACATTTGTATAAATCTTATTTTGCGACTACTTTATAAAGTAACCTATCAATTTATCCTATAACAATAAAATGACTGCTTTTTAAAAGCATTGTGAGGCAGGATTATGTATAAATCTCACATTCAGGCTAGTGAGTTCTTGGCGAAAAAACCTTCAGATAATCAGCACGTCGAGCAAAAACTGATCATGCTCGTTGATGATGACCCAATTTTTAGGCGAATAACCAGTGGTTATTTGTCGGCTCAAGGCTATAAAGTGCTTGAAGCTGAAAATGGCTTAGAGGGGTTGCGCAAGTTAAAAGATGCGGAGCCTGACCTTGTTGTGTGTGACTTAGCAATGCCAGTACTGAATGGCATTGAGTTTGTTGAAGAGGTGAGCCTTGAGTATCCCTCGCTGCCACTGATTGTGGTCTCTGCAACTGATGAAATGGCTGATGTTGCAAAAGTGCTGCGATTTGGTGTTAAGGATTTTCTTCCTAAACCGATTGGTAACCACCAGTATTTAAGCAGTGCAATAGAAAGTACGCTCGAAGATACGTTCAGTCGTTTATCTGATCAGCGCGATTTTTCGACGCAGTGGTTCCGGGTTGACGATGGTGGTGATATTCCAGAAGAGCAAGAGTTGCATTGGCATCTGGAGTATTTACGAGAAAACCCTAGTACTGCGAAAGATTTGCTGCACGCGTTATTACCAGAAAAGGATACTTCACAAGGCAGTTGGAAGTGTAGTTACCGTCTTTTACAATCGGCGGATGTGATGCCGCTGGTATTTGACTATGCGTGGTTGATGAACGGGCAGTTTGCCTTTTACTTGGTCGATTCAGATGCCCATTATGAAAATAGTGTGGCTTCAACATTGCTCGTTCGTGCTCTGTTTCACGATTATCTTCGCAACTTAAAAAGCTTCAGTGCCGATCTGAAAGACCTTGCCGACATACTGGAAAAAGGTATTGAATGCTCAGAGTGTGCTAATCCAATCAACGCGGTATTCGGTATTGCGGATTTAAGCGAAGGTACACTCTCTATCCTGCCAGCTGGGCTCGACAGTCAATGGTCAAATGGCTACTTAACTCAACATATTGCCGCGGGTGTTAGCCTTGGGCAGAACTGTTTAAAAAACTTTATCACTAAAGATTTACCGATCAACTCAACTTGTCAGCTATCAACTAATCGCTTAGGTTCGAGTAGTTTCAAACTCAATATTTACCAAGGTGGCAGCAGTTAATAACCTTATCTTTAGTCGGTGTTTGCGGTGATTTGTTTGAGGTATAGTTCGCGTCTAGAACAACAATCACCCAATTCGTTTACGTTACATTAACTTTGTTTATGGTGCCAAAAACGAACGGAGTCATCCAACACTAGAGAAGTTATGATGGAAGAGCAGAATTTTACAGAACCTTACAACATTTTTTATTTTTTAGGCTTTATTGCCGTACTTTCGATCCCTACATTGCCAGCAATACTGACTTGGATCCGTGTGTTTAATGGTTATTCAACTTTCTGAGTTGGATAGTACGTTGGGAGTTCACCATCAATATTCGTCATTTTCTTCTTACGGTGGCTGGTGGGCTCTGCCTTCTGTTAGGCGTGATAGGCATATTCTTACCGCTACTCCCCACAACACCTTTCATACTCCTTGCTAGCGCTTGCTTCTTACGAAGTAGCCCTCGTTTTCATGCTTGGTTGCATCAACATCAGACGCTAGGCCCAATAATGGATAATTGGCAGCAACATGGCGCTGTTTCGCGGCAAGTGAAACAACGGGGATGTTTGTGGATTATTCTAAGCTTTATTTTTTCCATCTGGGTTGTCCCGCACTTTTGGCTCAAAATTATGTTGTTTACTATGCTTGTGGTCCTGATCACTTGGTTTATTCGACTTCCCACTCATGAGCAGGTTGCTAACCAACAAGAAAATCACTAGCATTATGGGGAAGTGTGCCCATTCTTCGAATGGGCGTTTGTTTTTTCAGCGGCTAAGATATTGTGGCTTATCTATGTTGCTGAGAGCTCACGCTCTATCATTCTGATACGTAAATGTATCGTGAGAAATGAAGAGCCAATCTAAGTAAATGTAAGTTATGACAACCGAAACTATCTCTTTGATCAAATCGAGCATTCAAAGCATCCCTAACTACCCAAAACCTGGCATTTTGTTTCGTGATGTAACTAGCCTGCTAGAGGATGCAAAAGCCTATCAAGCAACCATTGCTTTATTAGTCGAAAAATATAAAGACATGGGCTTTACCAAAGTTGTGGGTACAGAAGCGCGTGGTTTCCTATTTGGCGCGCCATTGGCTTTAGAGCTTGGTTTGGGGTTTGTACCTGTACGTAAGCCGGGTAAGTTACCACGCGAAACGTTAGCTCAATCTTACGAATTGGAATACGGTACTGACACATTAGAAATTCACGTTGATGCGATCAAACAAGGTGATAAAGTGCTGGTGGTGGATGATCTACTGGCAACGGGTGGTACGATTGAAGCGACGACTAAATTGATCCGCCAGCTTGGTGGTGAAGTTGAGCACGCGGCTTTTGTCATCAACCTGCCTGAAATTGGCGGAGACAAACGTTTACAAGGTTTGGGCCTGAACGTTTATAGTATTTGTGAATTTGAAGGTCACTAAGCTAATCAACTGGACGTACTCATGAGTTATCTTGCCTTAGCGCGAAAATGGCGACCAACAAAATTTAATGAGGTGGTGGGACAAGCACATGTCTTAACTGCACTAGAAAATGCGTTGGCCCAAAATAGATTGCACCATGCGTATTTATTCAGCGGTACACGTGGTGTCGGCAAGACGACGATTGGTCGCTTGTTTGCCAAGGGGTTAAACTGTGAAACAGGTATTACGGCCACACCTTGTGGCCAATGTGATACTTGCCGAGAGATTGACCAAGGCCGTTTTGTTGATCTTTTAGAAATAGATGCGGCATCACGAACCAAAGTCGAAGATACGCGCGAATTACTTGATAACGTGCAGTACAAGCCTGCTCGCGGTCGCTTCAAGGTGTACTTAATCGATGAAGTACACATGCTGTCGCGCCACAGTTTTAACGCTTTGCTTAAAACGTTGGAAGAGCCGCCTGAGTATGTGAAATTCTTGCTCGCTACGACAGATCCGCAAAAGCTGCCGGTTACGATTTTATCGCGCTGCTTACAGTTTCATCTTAAGCCGATCAGTGTTGAAAATATCCACGATCAGCTTGAGCATGTTTTAGCGGCAGAGCAGATCCCTTGTGAAGCGAGAGCATTAAGAATGATCGCTCATGCTGCCGATGGCAGTATGCGTGATGCACTTAGCTTAACTGATCAAGCGATTGCACTAGGTAATAACCAGGTGATGGCCGATGTAGTCGCCCCAATGCTTGGCACGCTAGACACAGATCAAGCACTCCATTTACTGCAAGCCATTAGCAGTAAACAGCCTCAAACGGCGATGGATAGCGTTGCACATTTAGCACAAAATGGTGTGGATTGGGATGGATTACTACAACAACTCTCGGCGCAGTTACACCGTATTGCGATGTATCAAGCGTTGCCAGCAACACTGGACAAAACCCAACCTGACTCAGAGAAAGTGCAACTGCTTAGCAAAGCACTGAGCCCACAAGATGTGCAGCTCTATTATCAAATTGCTTTAAAAGGACGTGAAGATTTAGCACTCTCGCCAACCGCTCGAACGGGGCTGGAAATGATTGTGCTACGTATGATGGCGTTTCGTCCTGCTTCGGTATCGTTGGTGAATACGTTCAGCACTGAAGTGAGTTCAGATGTCGCAGTGCCAAGCCACGGCACTCCTTCACTACAACCCGCATCAGCGGCAACGCCTCTAACTGAACCTAAGCAAACGTCGGCGGCTCCCGTATCGGACAGTCAGGTTAATGAGCCACAAAGGCATGAGGATACTCAGCCTGATTATGGCATCGTTCAAGATTACGATAACCGCTATGCGGATATGAATGATGACATGTCCAATGCAATGGAATATGCCCCAGAATCGTATGAGCCTGCACCAGTTCCTCAACCACCGGCACCTTCTTCAGCTCCACGTCCCTCACCGATTGCAGGGCTGCGACACCAGTTGCGTTCACAGCGCCAAGGAGTTGCTCAGCCAGCAAAAGGAGTGAATGAAACAAAGAGCAACGGGACAAAAAAGCCTAATGCGGCATCGACTAAATCTGAATCTGTGCTTGAGCGTGTTGCCTCGCATGGAAAATCAGCTCGAGTGTCGCCTTTGTCAACATCCGCTCCTGAAGCCGCCCCAACCTTGGACAACGAGCCTTATCAGTGGCGTCCAACGCTGCAACCTGTGGTGGTTGAACAACAAAAAACAGAGCTGACACCGACACAAATTAAGCAAGCGCTAGAACATATTAAAACGCCAGAGATGGCAGAAAAGTTACTTGCAGAATCGATAGAACAAGATGAGTGGGCAGCTCTGATCCACCAGCTCGATATTGCCAAGTTAGTGGAACAATTAGCACTTAATTCTGTCTACCACAAATCGGGCTCATCAATTGAGCTAGTGCTGCGGCCAAGTCAGGCCCATCTTAATACCGATAAAGCACAAAGCGAGTTGTTAGAAGCGCTCAATGAGAGATTAGCTGTAGAGTGCCACCTTAGCGTGACAATTGGTGAGCAAGGTGAGACTCCATTGGAGCTTAGAGAGCGTCTTTACCAACTCAAATTAGAGCAAGCATTGAACAGCTTGGAGGCCGACCCTCACGTAATGTTCTTCAAGCGACGTTTTGATGCGGAACTTGATCGTGACAGTGTGCGGCCGATTTAATCAATTAAGCGAGTGTGGGGTTGAATCTATATGTTATGACCCCACCTTATGTGAAACACTCAATTCAACCAGAGAGATAAACATGTTTGGTAAAGGCGGTATGGGCAACCTAATGAAGCAAGCCCAACAAATGCAAGAGCGCATGCAAAAGCTACAAGAAGAAATTGCGAATATGGAAGTGGTTGGTGAGTCTGGTGCTGGTCTGGTAAAAGTGACCATTACTGGTAGCCACAGCGTACGCCGTGTAGAGATTGATGAAAGCTTAATGGAAGACGACAAAGAGATGCTAGAAGATCTGATTGCCGCCGCTTTCAATGATGCTGCACGCCGCGTGGAAGAGACTCAAAAAGAAAAAATGGCTTCTGTCACTGGCGGTATGCAATTACCACCAGGTATGAAGATGCCGTTTTAACGAACGACTTTTTTAACAAACAACCTTTTTAACAAACAAAATAGGTTACTAATGCGTACCAGTCATATGCTGGAGCATTTGATGGAGGCCTTGCGTTGTCTGCCTGGGGTGGGTCCCAAGTCAGCACAGCGTATGGCCTTTCATTTGTTACAGCGCGATAGAAAAGGCGGCTTACAGCTCGCCGATGCTTTAAGCCAAGCCATGACAGAAATTGGACATTGCAGTGAATGTCGAACTTTCACTGAAGAAGAAACTTGTCATATTTGTAGCAACCCTAAGCGGCAGGATCATGGCCAACTCTGTGTAGTCGAAAGCCCTGCTGATATTGCGGCCATTGAAGCTACAGGCCAATATTCTGGACGTTATTTTGTTCTGATGGGACACTTATCACCTTTAGATGGTATCGGCCCGAGTGATATTGGTTTAGATACTCTGGATTACCGTTTGCAACGTGGTGGCATTGCCGAAGTCATTCTTGCCACTAACCCAACCGTTGAAGGGGAAGCGACCGCGCACTACATTGCGGAATTATGTCGCGCCCATCAAGTCTCTGCGAGCCGTATTGCTCATGGTGTGCCTGTTGGCGGTGAGCTTGAGCTTGTTGATGGTACGACGCTATCACACTCTTTGCTTGGCAGACAAAAGCTGTAGCACCTTTCGAATCATTGCCCTAGCTGCTGGGGCAATTTTGAGTGGCGCCATCAATTAAGGCAAACAAAGCAGTGCCATCAAGTGATTTTTTCGAGTTCGGTAATGTTGCTCAAAGCTTCTTGGTTCGTGTTGCCACAGACCATCGGGCAAGGCTTAAATTCGTGGCATACTTTTGGACGTTCAGGCTTACCAAATAACTTGCACAAATTAGCGTCATTAAGTTGAATGCAACGTACACCTGCTGGTTTTCCTTGCTCCATACCCGGGATGGAGGAAGAAATACTAGGGGCGATACAACACGCACCACAACCAAGTCTGCATTCCATAATTGAGTACCAGTAAAAAGAAAAGGGTGACGATCCTAGCAGATGTGACCGAAGTGTACAGCAATAGCTTCCTAAATTAACAAGCCGTTTTTATTCTTGAACTTTGGTTGGTGTGGAGGTATAACACGCACCCCATTCGTTAAGTAAGATAGAGACTCATGAGCACACCATTCTGGCAAAATAAGAAATTAGAACAAATGACGGAATCGGAGTGGGAGTCGCTTTGTGATGGATGCGGTAAGTGCTGCTTACACAAGTTAATGGATGAAGATAGTGATGAGGTCTATTACACCAATGTCGCTTGCAGTTGGTTAAACAGCGATACCTGCTCATGCAAGGATTATCCAAACCGTTTCAATTCTGGTGAGGAGTGCTTAAAACTGACGCGTGATAAAATTGATGAATTTAACTGGTTGCCGGATACGTGCGCCTATCGTGTACTGTCAGAAGGCAAAACATTGCCGCAATGGCATCCTTTGATTACCGGCTCCAAAGAGGCGATGCACGCCGCGCAAGAAAGTGTTCGCAACAAAGTCGTTTATGAGATTGATGTTATCGACTGGGAGGACCACATCATCAATCATCCAAACCGCAATTAATATCCAATAGAAATCTAAAAGACTAGAGAAGCAGTAACAAACCTCCTACTGTTGCCGCGGCGGAAAAATATTTCCCTGCGGAATAGGAGCTATCGTCTTCTTCTGGTTTTTTATCTGGATGATCTAACCCCAAAGCACCATGAGCAAATGACTCCACTTTGCCTGTCACGGTTTTCTCTTTGTTTTCTAACTTACTCTCTTTGTCGAGTTGTTGCAGCGCTGCGAGCAAGGCTTTGCCTTCATCAGACAAAGTGACGGTATTCTGCTCCACTTTGAGCGGGGCAGAGGGGGGGGATGCCGCTGTAGAATTTGCTTGAGCTTTAACTTGCTGGAGTGAATGCAGTTGCGCTGAGCTTGTCCCTACCGGTGTCATACTTCTCTCCTATAAATGCCATCAGTTAATGTATCGACAGATTTATGAAAAACTTGTGCAAAAAGTTCGCAATTTGTATGAAGTATGTACAAGCAAAAAACGCGCCTACTTTATATGAAAAGAATAAGTAGGCCCGTTATTCGCCGCTAATTAGTCGCAAGTGAGATCTGTGTTGCGATTCTTTATCTGTTGATAGGCTTGCATGCGATGCTCTGCTTGAACATAGGCGGTAGGAATTGGCAGTACAGTGAGTTGGAAATCCGGATACGATGCCTGGGTATCCTCTACGGGCGTGATGATGGCAACCTTTAAATCAGGATTTCGACGAAGGATAGAATGCGCCGTGCCTAAACCCTGCTCGGTGTGGAACTTGCCTGCGATGTGCATCACCTGAGCTGTCGGGTGGTTTTGTAAATAATCCACCATGCTTTCTGCCATCGTTTCATCCCAAGCGACCTGAGCAGCGTACTGTTTTTCAGTTTGCTCTTTTGAACCGTGGTGCATTGATTCCATGAACTTCGCTTTATAGGGAGAGGTTGAGGTGTCAATTTGGTGTGCAACCTGAGCCCGCTCTACTGGCGTTAATTTATCAAGGTATTTGATCCCTACTTTGCCGATACAACGTACGAAAGGTTTAGGCGCATTAGCGGCAATGACATCCAACTGCTGTGATTTTGCAAATTCAACCAGTGGGCGGTAGTCACTTTGGTAGTTTGGCCACGCTCTGGTCTGAGAAATAAGGTATTGTTCGCCGATTTCTCCTGCTAGATAGCGGTTCAGTATCTCTTGCTCATCGCGTGAAAATTGTTCCATAGACAAGGCAACATGGGTGTTTTCGCGGCTGAGTTGTGCCAATAGCTCGGTTTGGAAGCGATGAATGGCTGGGTGTGTATGCCACTCACCGACTAAAATGATATCGGCATTTTTTATCTCATTCGGCAGCGAATTGAGATTCAATGGTTTGCCGCTAGGGGTGGATAATTGGTAGTCATAGAAGTGAGCAATGGGTTTCGGCTGGTGCGAAGCACAGCCAAAAAGTGGTAATAGTAGAGCCAGAGAAGTAACTAAGCGCATGAGGGTCTCCATTTTGAATTTGGCATAATACTTTAGACACTGTCGATTTGCAATATAATGAGAATTATTATCAACTAACTTTGCGATAAACGCTGATCATAAAATCGGCCTCACAATTAAATTGCTCAGCTTGCTTTAATTGCGCTCTTAGCTCATCACTGGCCCGCCATGCAAATGGCGTCATCTGTAATAAATCAAAAGCATCGTTACCGCTTAATGTCATGGTGTAGTGCAGTTTTTGTTGCTCTACTAATGTAAACCCAGCTATCTCTTCTGCGGTTTCATCATGCAGTTGAACATTAGGATAGATCCCTTCTTTTAACTGATAGAGGTGCCTTGCCGCGGGTGTAACGGTAATCACCACTCCTTGGTTTTGAATGCAGCGGTAAAGCTCTTGCGCTTTACAGGGCGCATAAATTCGTAATATACCGGCTAGGGAAGCATCGTCAAAGGGCAAGCGGTGGCTGGAGGCGACGACAAAGTTGACCATAGGGTAGCGCTTTGCTGCATAACGGACGGCGATTTTAGAGATATCTAACCCATAGGTGACCGATTGTGTCGAGTGTTGTGCAAGCGTTTGAGCGACAAATTGGGTGTAGTAACCTTCGCCGCAGCCGATGTCTAAAAACTGATAAGAAGAATCTTGCAGATACTTACTGCACAACTGAGCGACCGTCTGACGCATTAGATCGTAATGTCCACCTTCAAGAAAACGGCGACGAGCTTGCATCATCTCTTTATTATCACCCGGATCTTTTGAGCGTTTATGATGTGCAGGCATCAAATTGACGTAGCCCTCTTTGGCTATATCAAATTGATGATTATTTTCACATTTCAATATTTGCTGCTGTTGCAACAGAGGTTGCTGGCAAAGGGGGCACAGATACGCCATGAAGATCTCGCTTGAAAAACAAAGGCGCCAGTTTAGCGTCTGCGGCTAGAAATAAAAAGGACAGCGTGATTTCACTGTCCTCAGCATGAGTATGATGACGGAAAATTCGCCAAAAAAGCTTAGTTGGAAAAAACCGTTGTGACGAGCTGATGGCTTTCACCTGGTTGCAAGGTTTTTCCAGCGGATAAGCAAGGGGCATGCAGTGTAGATTCAACACACAGCATCGTTTGATAACCATTGTCAGGCATATCTGCCATTGATTGAGCGCCTTGAGCCCATGGATTCCACAAGACGGCAGAGTTGTGTCCAGAGTTTTCAACCACTAACGTGCGATTCAGAACAGGATCTTGGACCTGAATTTGTGCTTCAGGCGCGGTATAGATGCGATCAATCGTATCGGTGAGGATGAGTGTTGAACCACCTTGACACATTTTTGCATCTTGTAAGCTGTCTATATATTCAACGCCCATACCTGTAGTAGTGGTCTGGGTAATATTACCAACCTTGAGGTAGCTGTGCAGCGCTGCAGAAAACGTCCATGCTTTCTCATCCGTATTGGTCGTTTCTAAAGTGACTTTTAACTTGTCACCGATTTCAACATAAAGACGGGTTTGGAATTGAAATGGCCAAATAGCCAGTGTTTGGGGCGAATGGTCGAGCCCTAGCACGATAATGACGCCCTGCTCGTTTTCTCTATGTTCAATCAATGCCCATTCACTGGTGCGTGCGAAACCATGGGCTGGTGCAGCAATACGGCCAAACCATGGCCAACAAACAGGGATCCCGCCTCTTAGAGCGGCTTTACCGTCAAAAATGGCCGTGTCACTCATCCAAATGAGCTCATCTTGTCCTTTAGGAGTGAATGAGATGACATGGCCGCCATGCAGTGTAATTCCGGCGGTCGCTTTGTCATGAATAACGCGAACAATTTTAACGCCCTCTTTCTCAACGATGGTGACGTTGTCAGAAAGATAAGTCAGGGTAGGGAGAGATTGCAGATCCATAAATTCGATACCTCATACCATTCCTACCGGATAAATAAGTGAGGAACGGCTCGGATTGTCTAACGCAGTCCCATTAATGAAAGGGACAGATACTAAAAAGGCGACACAATGGCCGCCTTTTTGTTCTCAACGAATTTCTTCGCTAAACACTACGATTATTTAGAAACGTGAGCGATTAGGTCTAGAACTTTGTTTGAGTAACCGATTTCGTTGTCGTACCAAGATACAACTTTAACGAATTTGTCAGTTAGTGCGATACCAGCTTTAGCATCGAATACAGATGTGTTGATTTCGCCGATGAAGTCTTGAGAAACAACTGCATCTTCAGTGTAGCCTAGAACGCCAGCGAATTCGTTTTCAGAAGCGCGCTTCATTTCAGCACAAATTTCTGCGTAAGATGCTGGGTTTTGTAGGTTAACAGTTAGGTCAACTACAGAAACGTTCGCTGTAGGTACGCGGAAAGCCATACCAGTCAGTTTGCCGTTTAGTTCTGGGATTACAACGCCAACCGCTTTAGCTGCGCCAGTTGAAGATGGGATGATGTTTTGAGAAGCACCACGACCACCACGCCAGTCTTTCGCAGAAGGACCATCTACAGTTTTTTGAGTCGCTGTAGTTGCGTGAACAGTAGTCATAAGACCAGACTCGATGCCCCACTTGTCGTTAAGAACTTTAGCGATAGGTGCTAGGCAGTTTGTAGTACAAGAAGCGTTAGAAACGATGTCTTGACCAGCGTAAGAAGCGTGGTTAACACCCATTACGAACATTGGAGTCGTGTCTTTTGAAGGACCAGTTAGAACAACTTTTTTCGCGCCAGCAGTGATGTGCTTACGAGCGGTTGCATCGTCTAGGAATAGACCTGTTGCTTCAGCAACCACGTCAACACCGATTGCATCCCATTTTAGATCTTCTGGGTTACGCTCAGCTGTTACACGTACAGTTTTGCCGTTTACAACTAGGTTGCCAGCTTCAACTTCAACGGTACCGTTGAAACGGCCATGAGTTGAGTCATACTTTAACATGTATGCCATATAATCTACGTCGATAAGGTCGTTAATACCTACAACTTCGATGTCGTTGCGCTCTTGCGCTGCACGGAATACGAAACGACCGATACGGCCAAAACCGTTAATACCTACTTTGATAGTCATTATAGTTGCTCCACAACTTAATTTCTGATTAAAGATAACTGGTAGTAAAATTACAGAATCCAGTAAATGTCTGCAACAGATAATCGGACTTAACTTGTTTAAAGTCAAAAAAAAGCGACGCTTTTTTTCACAATTAATCGTAAGTGATTAAATTTTAAACTTTATAC
>NZ_NDIO01000422.1:0-16376 GCF_002241085.1 Vibrio sp. V03_P4A6T147 | reverse complement strand
CTCAGCCCCTACTCCATCTGCAATCACCCGTAATTATGTGCTATTTTTACATGCTTCCGAGCTTAAATCACACTTGATCATTGATCCGATGAAGATCCATTTGTTTTCTGATTATTTGCTGATAAGGAAGGCGCTAATTCCTCTTGATCATTGTTCCTGTGGCGAGGGATCTCTTCGGACGCATGATCATCATGTTAGCCTTGATCATGCGTCCTGGTACCCTGACGAAAAGGATAAGTTTCCCCTGCCCTGTCGCTCTAGTTATTATTATTCATGTGCTGCGATTATTTAATTGATCTGCAGGGGGAACATCATTCCAAATGACACATACCGTAAATTATGCTGCTTCTCTAATCGTTCCGGGTATTTTAAGCTCATTTACAATGTAAATAAGTTACGTTGTAATATTTTTAATGTTCAAATAAATAATGGACTAAGTTGTCCATTATTTAAGGAAAAATGATGACCATAATGAGGCCAATTCATTAAATTCCGATATGTTTTTCTATTTATTGTGACATTAATCTAAAAGTGAATGTTCACCTTTTTGTTGAGTATTAAATTGTTTGCTGTACAATCTGCGTTAGGTACTTATTATGGAATTTGGCAATGAAAAGAGAACAAACCATAGCGAATCTCTACCAGCTCGCCGAGCAAACTCAACAGGTGCAAGCTGACCGAATTGAAATTGTTTTAGAAGAACGTAGTGATGACCATTTCCCAGCGATGTCAAAAGCGCTAATGGAAACTCGTTCAGGCTTAACACGCCGTAAGCTAGATGATGCCATTTCCAAAATGGAACAAGCTGGCCATCAATTTACTAAAAACAATGCAAATCACTATTCAATTTCTTTAGCGGAAGCCCACATGCTCATGGATGCCGCTGGTGTGCCTAAGTTCCACCAAAGGAAAAAGCATGGTGATCATAAGCCTTGGGTCATCAATGTTCAGAACCAAAAGGGGGGGACAGGTAAATCAATGACGGCTGTCCATCTAGCCGCGTGCCTCGCCCTGAATTTGGATCAGCGTTACCGTATCTGCTTGATTGACTTAGATCCGCAAGGTTCATTACGGTTATTTCTCAACCCGCAAATAAGTTTATCAGAGCACAGTAATATCTATTCTGCCGTTGATATTATGTTAGACAACGTGCCTGAAGACACTGAAGTGGACAAGGCGTTCTTACATAAGAACGTGATGTTGCCAACCCAATATCCCAATTTAAAAACCATCTCTGCATTTCCTGAAGATGCAATGTTTAACGCAGAAGCGTGGCAGTATCTTTCGCAAAACCAATCGCTTGATATTGTTCGACTGCTGAAAGAGAAACTTATCGATAAGATTGGCGATGATTTTGACATCATTATGATTGATACTGGCCCACACGTTGATCCATTGGTATGGAATGCAATGTACGCTTCCAATGCATTACTGATCCCGTGCGCAGCTAAGCGATTAGATTGGGCGTCAACCGTCAATTTCTTTCAACACCTTCCTACGGTTTATGAAATGTTTCCAGAAGATTGGAAAGGGTTAGAATTTGTACGTTTGATGCCGACGATGTTTGAAGATGATAATAAAAAGCAAGTCTCGGTCTTAACGGAAATGAATTACCTGTTGGGTGATCAAGTCATGATGGCGACGATTCCGCGTAGCCGAGCATTTGAAACCTGTGCTGACACCTACAGCACCGTTTTTGATCTCACCACCAGCGATTTTGAAGGTGGTAAAAAGACGCTAGCGACTGCGCAAGACGCTGTGCAAAAAAGTGCACTGGAGCTTGAGCGAGTGCTTCACAGTCATTGGTCATCACTAAATCAGGGGTAAGTAAAACATGGCAATTAAAACGTCTGAACTAAATGCGAAACTGTTTGGTAAAGCGAATAAGCGACGTGCAACCACCCCGCAAGAAGCCCAAACGGCAGCGAAAGAACAAGCGCAAATCATCGAATTGGCGGTTGCGGGAGAAGAGTTAGTCACTTTCGAACTGGTCAGGATTCCCGCTGATCAAGTAGCGGAAAAGACGATTGTTTTTACGCAGAATGCGCGTGAACAAGCTTTTCTGAATGAGCATGCTCTATCTGATGTATTGAGTACATTACGTGAGCGTGGTCAGCAATATCCTGCGGTTGGTCGTAAAACCGCTGGGGGCAAAATTGAAGTCCTTGATGGCAGCCGTCGTCGAATGTCTTGTATCTTGGCGGGTAAAGAATTTTTGGTTTATGTCGCTGAAGACATAAACTCGGAACATGCGAAGTTTCTTTCGGATGTGGCAAACGCGCACAAGCCGCTTTCTCTTTATGAGAAGGGTAAAGAGATGCAAGCGAAGCTGGATAACGGTGAAGCGGAAGACCAAAAAGCTTTAGCCAAGATATTTCAATGCAGTGAGGCCCTAGTAAGTGGTGCTCTAAAAGCAGCGGCTTTGCCACTTGAGCTATTGCAAGCTTATCCAAATGTGGTTGAATTAGGTCGTCCAACCATAGTTAAATTACATAAACAATTTAATGAACTTGATGCAAAGCAACAAGCAAATTTGTTGGAAAAGTGTCAATCTGAAGATGGATTTGTTTGGCAGCGTAGTAGCGTACAAGGTGTTGCCCGATTGACGAAAGAAGTCACAGAGACAATTGAGTCTTGGATACAAGAGTTGTTGCCACCTAAGCGCACTGAGCATGTAAAAATTGATCTGATCAAAGGCCGCGTAAGTTACAGTCGTAAAGGCAGTAATTTAGCGCTTAATTTGAAAAAGGTGGATGATGCTACGGTGCAAGAAATATTAGATTTTATTCAATCTAAGCTTGATTAAGCATCCATCATGTAAAGAATAAAAAACCCGCCACGGCGGGTTTTTTAGTAACTAAGTCTATTCAGTTCGAATCTATTGATTTCTTAAACGCTGCCAGTATTTTTCGTAGATAGCGAGCGCTTCAGGCCCAACATCATTAATGAATTCCCCTTTAGCCATATCTTCATCGGCTGGAAAAATCGTTGGATTGTCGCGAAGTTCTGCTGGAAGCAACGCTCGGCCGCTTTTTGTTGCCGATGCATAACCTAAGCTATTCACAATCTCAGCTTGGTTCTCTGCTTGATACATGAAGTTGATGAATTTATGCGCCAACGCTTTGTTGTTGCTTCCTGATGGAATAGTAAAATTATCCATCCACAAGACTGCGCCTTCTTCCGGCATTACAAATTTTAGCTCTGGCATCTCAACTTGGCCTTGGTAGGCATTCCCGTTCCATTGCATCCCTAACGCTGCTTCACCTGAGACATAAGGCACATGTGGCGCATCAGAGTTATACAACAGTACATTATCTTTTAACGCGACCAATGATTGGTAGGCTTTTTC
The DNA here is from genome assembly GCF_002241085.1 of Vibrio sp. V03_P4A6T147. NCBI lineage: Bacteria > Pseudomonadati > Pseudomonadota > Gammaproteobacteria > Vibrionales > Vibrionaceae > Vibrio > Vibrio sp. V03_P4A6T147. The sequence continues at coordinate 13,027 of NZ_NDIO01000422.1, read as the reverse complement.
AATCTCTTTTTCATTTTTTGTATTAATACTGAAGCCATTTAAGATCAGCGCCATACCAAAGACATCGCGAATATCGTCAATCAACATCACTTGTTGGTTATATTTCTTATCCCACAAATCAGCCCAGCGAGAGACACCTTCTGGTACTAATGCTTCGTTATAGCTGAGGCCAGTGATCCCCCAAATATAGGGCAGGGAATAACTATTTTTGGGATCGTGTGCTTGGCCGAGTAGTGAAGGCATGGCATCTTTCATGTTCGGGATTTGTGCATGATCCAGCTCGGTTAGTAACCCTTCACGTCCCATTTTTTCAATGAAATACGCTGAGGCAAAAACCACATCATAACCGCCACCTTTGAGCAACTTGAGCTTGGTATACATTGACTCGTTATTTTCAAAGGTCGAATAGTTAATCGTTACCCCTTCCTGCTGCTCAAACTGCTTGAGGGATTTTTCTGGAAGATATCCTCCCCATGCATAAACGTTGAGTGTTTTGTTGTCTGCGCTTACGTGTGAAGAAGTTAGAGCTGCTGCCAAAACCAATCCTTTGATGAAAGTTTTCATTGCATTTGAATTCCTTAAATAGCCCAGAAGTGTACTGGGGTGTAGGTGAATAATTAGTTAAAAATGGTCACGATTAAAGCAAATATAATTTGTCGTAAAGAAAAATATTTTTAACGACGCACAGTGATTATAGCGGCTGTGCTACCATTGCGTTTCAGCGAGGTGGCGTAAATATGAACATGATAGCGGCTTATTTAGATGATTTGATGGTGCAGGCTGAGAATAGCCTATGGCGTATGGGGCTCTTAATCCGTGGTGAGCCTCAATGGCAACAACACCTGCTTATGCATTTTCTCGCAAAAAATGAGGGGCAAGCCATATTTCAGTTAGGTGGAGAACCGTTACCATGCGTTCGTTATGCCCCCTTCAACAAAGGGCAGCAGTTTCTTGGTCAAGAATGCCATTTACTTATTTGTGATAATCACCATGGTTTTGATGCGAACAGTTTCAGTGCTGCGCTGGGTTCACTGGTCGGTGGTGAGTTACTGTTGATCATTGAAGCCCCTCAGCGTAACGACTCTTTTGCTGAGCGCTGGTTAACGCGAGCGTTCGAACAGCTTGTTGTTATAGAACAGAATCAACCTTGCCCTCCTTTACCCGTTTATCCACGAGTCAGCTCTCAATCACCGATTTATGAACAGCAAGTTGATGCGGTTTCAGCAATTCTTCGTGTGATGGATGGGCATCGCAAGCGACCATTGGTTCTCACTGCCGATCGGGGACGAGGGAAAAGTAGTGCGCTTGGTATTGCTGCGGCTAAATTGATGGCGTCTCGTTCATTAGATATTGTGGTCACGGCACCCTCAATCCATGCCGTAGCGCCGATATTTGAACATGCGGCTAAAGGTTTAGCAGGCGCTCACGTCACCAGACAATCCCTTACTTGGCAAAACTCGTCATTGACGTTTGTGGCACCGGATGAGCTGATTTTGCATCGGCCACAGTGTGATCTCCTATTGGTAGATGAAGCGGCCGCGCTGCCTTTATCAATGTTAAAAAACTGGGTTGAACACTATCATCGTGCGGTCTTCTCTACCACCATTCATGGCTACGAAGGGTGTGGGAGAGGGTTCACGCTTAAGTTTCAAACTTGGTTAGCACATTATCGAGCTGGGACTCGAACTCTCCATTTAGATCAACCGATCCGTTGGCGTCAGGGTGATCCGTTAGAAGCGTGGCATTACGATACTTTCCTCCTTCGTTATGATTTAGCTACATTGCCGACGATGACATCAGAACAGTTAGCGACACTTAAGATTGAGCATCTGGATAAGGCTCAACTTATTGCCAACCCGACACGCTTAGCCGCTATTTTTTCGTTATTAGTGAATGCTCATTACCAGACATCACCGAACGATCTATTTCATTTTTTAGCGGACGATAAAGTTCAGCTAGTTGCTGTAATGGTAGATGAGGTTTGTGTCGGTTGTTTGCTGACAGTTCGTGAAGGTGGGCTTTGTAGCGCTTTAGTGGAAGAGATCCAACGAGGAAAGCGACGTCCTAAAGGTCATCTAGTTCCTGTTTGCTTAGCTAATCAAGTTGGTATTACGCAGGCAGCGCAGAGTGTTTGTCAGCGCATCATGCGTATTGCAGTTCATCCCGAATTACAAAATCAAGGGTTGGGCAGCCGCTTGATTGAAGCGTGCATGTTAGAAAATGATGCCGACTATTTAGCGACGAGTTTTGGCGTAACGAGCGATTTAATGGTTTTTTGGGCTAAGAACCAATTTGTTCCGATAAAACTAGGGAGCCACAGAGACAGTGCGAGCGGCTGTTTTTCCTTAATCATGGTCCAAGCGAAAAAATTGGATTGGTTAACTCGGGCAGAACAGATTTTCGAACAGCATTTCATTTTCTCGCTATCTGATTCTTTGCAAAGTTTAGAGCCGGCTTTGGTTCGGACCATCTTGTCATTGGTCCGAGATCGTGTCGCATGCGCGGATTCAAATGAAGTTAATTTCCTACCTTATTCATTGCTGCGTTGTTACGCACAAGGCGGTGCGGATTATGAGAGTGTGAGTGTATGGATTCATCGACTAATTACTTCATTGGATAAAGCTGCTCTATCACGATTATCTGATCTACTTATTGTCAAAGTATTGCAAAGGAAAAGCTGGCAAGAGTGTGCCAGTCAATTAAACTTCACTGGACGGAAAATGATTGAGGCTACCCTCCGTCATGACCTCAATCGACTATTAGATGATTTACACTGTAAAGTGGATCATTCAACGCAATGAACTGCAGCCAATTTACAGTGTAAAGCGTGAATAATGTAAGAGCAGACACCTTCTCCAGATGTACTGTGCTTGTCATATGACAAAAAAGTCCTACTACTTACGTCTTAAGAGTAGGATTTTTTTGTTCTAGTCACAGAATAAAAAAATCCAAACTATATTAATGAGTTAACCATACGGTCCCCCTTATTGTGAGGTTTTTATTTTTGTTCCTAACGTGTTCAACCATTTGCTAAATGAGTATTCCCTCCTACACTCAAAGTTAGTTGTTCTCCTAAAAAATAGAATATAAATAGTACATAAGGATGAGATATGGATCTTTTGTTGGCTGAGTCTTTGGAAATTTCAACGGTACTAGATTCCAAAGCAAATTATCTTCAATGGCTAAGCCTAACTCCTCCTTTAACAATAGATGCATCACGAGTCAATAGCGTGGATGCTGCCGGTCTGCAACTGCTTGCTTCTTTGTTTATGACAGCAGAGCGAGCTGGAATTGGGATCACTTTAGTTAACGCAACAAACACGCTCAATGAAGGTATTGCGCTACTGGCTTTAGAAAGCTTGTTCGCAGAGTAATGAGATTTTGCAAGGAAGGGGCTATGACAAAGATCCTCGCGGTTGATGATTCGGTTTCAATTCGTCAAATGCTAAGCCATACATTGAAAGATGCAGGCTATGAAGTTGAAACTGCTATTGATGGAAGTGATGCATTACGTAAGGTACAACAAACCAAATTTGATGTTGTTATTTCGGACGTCAACATGCCAGTGATGGGTGGTTTTGAGTTAGTTAAAGCGATACGTGGTAATGCTCAATATAAGTTTATTCCTATTTTGATGCTAACCACCGAAACGAGTATGGAAAAGAAACAAGAAGGAAAACTCGCTGGAGCTACAGGATGGTTGGTTAAACCGTTCAACCCTGAGACGCTATTGAAAACACTAAAACGGGTCATATAGAACACCGTATTTTATTAAAAGCTTCATTCGTTAAACGACGTTAACTGGCAGGAAGAGCTATGGCTTTAGACATGGAACTGTTGCGCAAGATGTTTTACGAAGAGTGTCGTGAAAATCTTGAAGTGCTTGAAAATGTACTGCTTAATCTTGACCCTAATCAGGTTGAGAAAGAGACTATTAATACCATTTTTCGGGCTGCCCATTCGATTAAAGGTGGCGCGGCGACCTTTAGTTTACTGGATATCAGTGAATTTACCCACTCTGTCGAAGCGTATCTTGACCTCGTCCGTAACGAAAAATCAACTCTCACCGCTCAAAGTGTGGACATTTTACTGAAAAGCGGTGATTGCATTCGCAATATGCTCGCGAGGTATGAGAGCCATGATGAGGTTGATAGTGAGCTTCAGCAGAGAGTCAGCCAGTCACTGCATGCTTTACTTGCCGACAATTCAACGATTGATCATGAACTAGCAGACCATCACTCGCTTGACGCCGAAGATGAACAGACGTCATCGCTCTTAAAGGCTTCTGACAACGAGAACCGCTTAGGTTGGAAAGTTGTTTTTACTCCGCATAGAGAACTTTATTTCAGTGGTAATGATCCACTTCGGTTGCTACGAGAGCTTTATGAACTGGATGATCAGTGCAGGGCGGAAGCTCAGCTTGAACACCTTCCCGAATTGGCGGAAATAGAGGCTGAGCTTTGTTATTTAAGCTGGACGATTTTTCTCAGTAGCCAAGTGCAAGAGAGTGATATTCGCGAAATCTTTGAATGGGTTGAAGATGAATGTGACTTAATTGTTGAACCTTTAGTACCAGAATCGACGACCCAAGATATGATCAGCGAGAGCAAGGAATCTTTGGCCGAGGCGCCACCTACGTTTCATGCGAACGCTGTTCCCCCTACCGAATCAGCAGAGCAAGTTGATCTCATAAAACCCATCGATCTCATAAAATCAATAGAGTCTACGCCCGCTGTTGCGCCCAAAGTGGCGAAAGCAGAATCCAGCGTAAGCTCTATTCGCGTCGATATTGAGAAAGTCGACAGCCTGATTAATTTGGTTGGGGAACTTGTTATCACCCAATCAATGCTGACCGAAATCGGCAACGATTTCACCATGGATAAATTAGAAAAGTTGCAAGCAGGCCTAGTTCAGCTTTTGCAAAACAGTAAAGATTTACAAGAAAATGTGCTCAATATTCGCATGCTGCCGATGAGCTTTGCTTTTAGCCGCTTTCCTCGCCTTGTGCGAGACTTGTGCGGCCGACTTGAAAAAAAAGTAGAACTGAACATCATTGGCGAGCACACCGAGCTCGATAAAACCGTCCTTGAACGTATTGTTGATCCATTGGTTCATTTAGTCAGAAATGGTATTGACCACGGAATTGAGCAGCCACACATTCGCCTTGAACAAGGCAAACCAGAAATCGGCACCATTGAACTACATGCTTATCATCAAGGTGGCTCGATAGTGATCGAAGTGAAAGATGATGGCGCGGGGATAAACTGTGAAAGAATATTTCAAAAGGCGCTAGAAAAAGGTGTATTACCTAAAGATACACGGCGTGAAGATATCACCGACAAACAGATCCTTAACCTTATTTTTGCCGCAGGGTTTTCAACAGCAGAACAAGTGTCTGATATTTCAGGTCGTGGCGTCGGTATGGATGTTGTAAAACGTAATATCGAAGAGTTGGGTGGGCATATTGATGTCGAATCCACGTTAGGTAAAGGCAGCCATTTCACTATCTGTTTACCACTCACTTTAGCCATCCTCGATGGGCAATTGATCAAAGTAGGCGGGGAAGTTTACATCATCCCACTGCTCACCATTATCGAATCTATCCAAATCAACCTAGCTAATGTGAAGTATGCCGCCGGTGGGGTTGAGCTGTACCGGCTTCGTGACGAAAACATTCCTATCTTACGTCTGCAAGATGAACTGGAAATGGGATCAAGTGGTGCTTTGCCCGATAGAATACTCTGCTTTGTTGAAGCCGCTGGGTGTCGCGTTGGATTATTGATTGACGAGCTGCTAGACCAGCAGCAAGTGGTTATAAAGAGCTTAGAGTCAAATTACTGCAAAGTGGCAGGCATATCAGGAGCTACGATTTTGGGAGATGGTTCCGTTTCGCTCATTTTAGATATTCAAGGGTTAATCTCCACGTACTCGAATCGACGTTCAAGTTTATCTCCCAAGATTATTGCCGCTTAGTGAAGGTGACAGGGAAGAGCCATGGAATATGATTATTCACCAAATCATCAACAAGAGAATCAAACACAGAGTGTTTTGAATGCTGTTTATGAAGAAAGAAGCTGTGAGGCCGATTTTCTGAGTTTCCGGTTAGCGAATGAGTTGTACGGGGTAGCAATTCAAGATGTTGAAGAGATTCGAGTGTGGGAGCCACCTACGCCTATTCCTCGCGCGCCTAGCTTTGTGAAAGGTGTGATTAATTTACGCGGCATGATTGTGCCTATTATCGATCTGCGCCTTCGATTTGGTATGGAGGCCTGTGGCTACTTTCCCACGACTGTGGTGTTGGTACTTCGTAGCCTGCAACAAGAGCGGCCTCGTATTATGGGCTTAGTCGTTGATGCAGTGAGTGATGTGATTGGCCAGGGAGATAATGTGCTGTTTCCTGCCGTGGGGGAAACACCTGCCGCTGCGTATTCGCTCGGTTTGCTCAATGTTGGCGAAGAGGTCATGTCACTGCTCGATACCCAAGGGCTCCTTGATATGCACCGAATACTGAGTGAGGAACCCTGATGTCTAAACAAGAGTTTCTTAGTTTCGTGCTGGATAACGATGAGTACGCTGTGCCAATCCTTGAGGTCCGAGAAGTTCGCGGCTGGAGTGATGTGCGCTCTGTACCCAATGCACCGGATTACTTAGTTGGCTTACTCAATATTCGTGGTGAGTACGTACCGATTGTTGATCTTCGAATTCGTTTTCGTCTGCCACCTGCACAGATTGGGGCCACGACAGTTGTTATCGTTTTGAATGACGCGCAACGCAATCCGCTCGGCATTATTGTCGATGGTGTTTCAGAAGTGTATGACTTAGCCGCTGAAGAGATAAAACCTGTACCAGCCTTATCCACCACGGTTGAACCACAATTTATGAAGGGAATTGCTAGTGTGGCTAACGGTCATTTGATCCTAATTAATATCGAGACCCTTTTTGATGTACCTGGGTTAAATCAGACATTCGTAGAAGACGCTATTTTGTGAGGGAATACTCATGGCATTTTGGAACCGCAAACCAGAACCAAAAAAATTTGTTGAGCAGATAGAAGATCCATTGGTCGATGAGAATGAAGGGCTCTCCAATCAGCAGCTTCTTTCTGCTCTTAATGCAGCAAAAACCGCATTGATGATGATTAACCGAGATTTTCAAATCACCTATCTCAATAAGCAGTCATTGATTCTACTCAAGCAGCATGAAGTGCTTTTTCAAAGTGTCTGGCCTGATTTTAAAGCTGAAGAGTCGTCATTGATTGGCTACTGCATCGATGGTTTTCACGTCAATCCACAGCATCAACGCCAAATGTTGTCGAATCCAGCCAACTTGCCTTTCACTACCATGATTACTATTAAAGGAGTGAAGATCGAGCTTAATGTTGGCGCCATTATTGATGAAGACGGTATTTATATCGGGAACACATTAGAGTGGCGTGATGTCACTCAAGAGATTGCAAAAGAGCAAGAAATAGGCCGCTTAGCTTCGGCAGTCGAGGGGATGACAACCAACCTAATGATGGCCGATAAAGAGGGTATTATTCAATACTTAAACCCTTCATTGACCAAGTTGATGCGTACAAGAGAAAGTGAGTTGAGGACAGTATTAACAAGCTTTGACGTCAATAATCTGGTCGGACAAAATATCGATATCTTTCATAAAAACCCGGGCCATCAACGTAGCATTATTGCCAACCCTGATCGTTTGCCATTTTCATCCAACATCAAAGTGGGGGCGCTGCAATTTAATTTAACTTGTATTGCGATGCACAATCACAAAGGGGAATACATTGGCCCTGCATTGCAATGGATCGATATTACCGAACAACAAGATGGTCAATACCAAGTAGAGAGCCTCATTCAAAAAGCGATCGCAGGGCAGTTGAATGAACGAATTGATACCACCGTGTACAGCGGATTTATGCGGGAGTTGGGCGAGGGGATTAATAACTTGCTTGATACCTTAGTTTCACCGCTGGCTCAGTGTATTGACGTCATGAGTAAAGTGGCGGATGGCGATTTGAATACCAAGATGGAAGAGGGCAGCCAAGGTGAGTTTGGTCAACTGCAAAATGCGGTCAATACCTCGATTGCTAACCTGCGCGATATGGTTGAAAAAATCACCATTTCTTCTGCCAGAGTGGCTACGGCGTCAACAGAAATCGCGCAAGGCAATAATGATTTGAGCCAACGGGTGGAAGCTCAAGCATCCAATTTAGAAGAAACGGCCGCCAGTATGGAAGAGATGACAGCGACCGTGCGCCAAAATGCAGATAACGCCAAAGGTGCGAACGATCTAGCGAGTGATGCTGCCAAAAAAGCCAGTAAAGGTGGTGAAGTGGTGGGGCAAGCGATCTCGGCCATGTCGGAAATTAATCGTTCGAGTAAGAAGATTGCCGATATTATTGGAGTGATAGACGAGATAGCCTTTCAAACCAATTTATTGGCTTTGAACGCAGCGGTAGAAGCGGCAAGAGCCGGAGAACAAGGGCGTGGATTTGCTGTTGTTGCTGGAGAGGTTCGAAACCTTGCGCAGCGTAGCGCAGCAGCGGCGAAAGAGATTAAAGGGCTGATTAAAGATAGTGTTGAGAAAGTAGAAGAGGGATCGCGTTTAGTCGATGAGTCAGGAGCAACATTGAATGAGATTGTGGACGCTGTAGCAAAAGTATCTGATCTCATCGCCCAAATTGCATCATCCAGTATTGAACAATCGACGGGCATTGACGAAATCAATCGTGCAATTACAGCCATGGATGAGATGACGCAGCAAAATGCCTCTCTTGTTGAACAAACCTCTGCGGCCAGCCAATCGTTGAAAGATGAAGGGAAAGAGCTGATTAGCTTGATGAGCTATTTCACCACCGATGACAACATCAAAACGTTCGAGCCCAAAAGAACACCCATCTCCGCCCATCAACCCAAACCCAAGGTGAAGAAAGTGGCAGACATTAAAGCCACCAATAACGTTGCCAATTCTGGGCTCAACCTCAATGAGGATGGAGATGAATGGGAAGAGTTCTAACAGATAGCCATCCAATCATGATGAACAATGACCAAGAATTTGAACTCACCGCAAAGGATTTCAAATTCATCCAGTGGTTTATGCACAAAACGGCCGGCATTTACTTGTCGGATGCCAAGCGAGCGATGGTTTACGGCCGTTTGAGCCGTCAGATGCGTCGACGGGGGATTCAGCGTTTCTGTGATTACAAGGAGCTTATTGAGCATAATGAGCAAGAGCGGATCCACTTCATCAATGCGTTAACGACTAACAAAACCCAGTTTTTTCGCGAGTATCACCACTTTGAGTTTTTAGAAAAAGTACTGCTCGATGAGTGGCGATCACAGGGCGTGCGTCATCCTAAAATTTGGTCTGCTGGCTGCTCTAGTGGTGAAGAGCCATACAGCTTTATTGCGTCGTTATACAGCAGCGGTTTATTTGATTTCGCAGACAATGTTGATATCTACGCAACAGATTTAGACACACAGGTTTTGGCACATGCGCAAGCGGGCATTTATACCGATGAGGCTGTGGTTACTATTCCACAGCACTATCTTAAAAAGTGCTTTGTAAAAGGGCGCGGTATCAAACAGGGAAAAATAAAAATCGCCAGTCAATTACAACGTTTTGTCCATTTTCAGCAACTGAATTTATTATCTCCTTGGACGCTACCTAAGAATTTAGACCTCATTTCGTGCCGAAACGTGATGATCTACTTTGATAAACCCACGCAGGAGGCTTTGATCGAAAGGTTCTATGAATGGTTGAAACCGAATGGGATTTTATTTTTGGGTCATTCAGAAAGTGTGGGGCGCTGTGCTGATGTTTTTCATCATCTCGGCCACACCATTTACGTGAAAAAATGAGGAACAATGAATGACCTCGTTGGCGATGCATTTGGCAACCGACAATCGGAATTTCAGCCGATTTTATCATCCCCAACAAAAAGTGGATTGGGTAAAGGTTTTGCCCGGTGGGTTGTACTGTACGATGCGACAAGAGGTCATTTGTACTGGTTTAGGTTCTTGCGTTACCGCCTGTATGTGGGACCAAGCGGCCAAAGTTGGAGGGATGAACCATTTTTTATTGCCTTTTGATCAGCATTCACAAATTGATCACTGGCATCCTGATGATATTGCTTCAACCGCCTCTCGTTATGGTTGCTATGCGATGGAGCTACTGATTAATCAGTTGATCAAAATGGGGGCTGAGCGTCAGCGCTTACGAGTAAAACTCTTTGGTGGAGCACAAATGCTGGGTTTTAAAGCCATGATTGGCCAGAAAAACATAGATTTCATCAAAAACTATGTTGAGCAAGAAAGGCTTATTGTCGAAGCCAGTGACTTGGGGGGGGACGAACCGAGAAAAGTCATTTTCGAACCCATGACAGGTAAAGTGTGGCTAAAAAGAATTCCATTGACCGAAGTGAGCCGGTTAAGTTTTCAAGAAAAGGTTTATGCCACACAGTTGGATCGTAAAGCGCATAAAGAGAGTGATGATGTGGAGCTATTTAAATGAAAAAAATCAAAGTGCTGATTGTCGATGATTCTCCCGTTTTTAGAGCACTGCTCTGCGAGCTGATTAATGCTGACCCTATGTTAGACGTCGTCGCAATGGCACAAGATCCTTACCAAGCCCGAGAGCTTATCAAGCAGCACAACCCTGATGTGCTAACGCTAGATATTGAAATGCCAAAAATGAATGGCGTGCAATTTTTAAAAAATATTATGCGGTTACGCCCTATGCCGGTAGTGATGATTTCAACCTTGACCCAGCATGGCGCTCAAGCCACGTTAGAAGCATTAGAGCTTGGTGCGGTGGATTACTTTCCTAAACCGTCGGTCGAAAACACGGCTGAAATGGCAAGTTATAGGGAGCTGGTGAACGACAAAATAAAAATGGCGGCAGGGGCAAATGTCGTTCAATCGCATCATTCTGCGGCGGTTAATCAGGTCGAACTGATAGCGGCTAGTCACCAAGAGGCGCGTTATCAGTTGATCGCGATTGGAGCCTCAACGGGCGGAACAGAAGCATTAAAAAGCATATTCTCTGTTTTACCAGCAGGGTTGCCACCGATCGTGATCACTCAACATATCAGTGCGATGTTTACTCGCCCCTTTGCAGAGCGTTTGAATCTTTGTAGTGCCGTAGAGGTGAGAGAGTTGTCCGCTAATCAAGCACCTTTAGTGAATGGATGCGCTTATGTTGCTCCCGGAGATAAGCATCTGATGGTGATAAAAAAAGGCACTCACCTTTACTGTCAAGTTGACGATAGACCTGCGGTCAATCGTCATAAACCCTCAGTAGATGTGATGTTTGATACGGTTGCTGAAAATGTGGGAGACAAAGCCATCGGTATCCTCTTAACCGGGATGGGTAAAGATGGAGCGCAAGGCATGCTCAAAATGAAGTTGCGTGGCGCATTGACTTTAGCTCAAGACGAAAAAACATCAGTGGTGTGGGGAATGCCCAAAGCGGCAGTAGAGATTGGCGCAACACAGAATATCAAAGCGTTAAATGCCATACCACAATGGATTTGTGATGAACTCTATCGCTAGTGTTGTCTCATTAAATAAGCTCAACATAGATAAGCAAGGAATGGGTGATGATAAATAAAACAGTGACACCAAAAGCAAAATATATTTTAGCTTTAGTTTTGCAGCTAATGGCCCTTTTTGCCGTCATGCTTCACTCCCCTAATTTATGGAGCATGGGGCTAATGATTTTTGCGGCAGCAATACCTTGGCTAGTATTGTCTATGAATTTTAGTGAACAAAACAAAGCTAAAGCCAACCAAAATAAGGTTGAAGAAGAGTCCACTCTTGAAACGCAGCAACATCTACAGAGTATTGAAAAACTGTTCAAAGAGACGCTACCTAAAGTGAGTAGCCCTTTAACCATGCAGCACACCGTGATTGAAGGTTCAGTAGAGACATTAAATAACGCATTTTTTGGCTTGCAAGATATCAGCCAAAAACAGAGTCACGTTTCAAGTACCTTGGTCAATAACTTATTGGCAAACCAAGGCAGCGAATATGATCTCACCACCGTACTACCAAAGACTGAGGCGATTATTGATGGCTTTGTACAAATTCTGATTGATATTTCGGAGAAAAGTATTTCAGCGGTACACAGCATTCACGACATGTCAGAAAAATTGGATATGGTCTTTAAACTGTTAAATCAAGTGAGAAGCCTATCGGAACAGACCAACTTATTGGCGCTGAATGCGGCGATTGAAGCGGCGCGAGCGGGCGAGGCCGGGCGAGGCTTCGCGGTCGTGGCTCAAGAGGTGCGCGACTTGTCGGTTAAAGCAAGAACGCTGAATACTCAAATTGAATCAGAAATTAATGTTGCTCAACAAACAGTACAAAGAGCAAACAAAACCGTTGGCGAAATGGCATCGATAGATATGACTCACGTGATTGAGTCGAAAGAGAAAGTGGACCATATGCTACGTGGTGTCCAACAAGTGAATATAGAAATAGAGCAAGAAGTGCAAAAAATTCAAGAATTAGGACAAGAATTAACCCAGCAAGTGAGTAATGGCGTCCGTGCCCTTCAATTTGCTGACATTGTGGTTCAACAAAGTGATTATGCGCATGCGTCTATTGATTATTTGCAAGAAGCAAATGAGCTATTGAACGCTTTACTAACACAAAGCATGACTAAAGCAGCATGGGCAGAACAACTTCACCAATTGACAGAGCGCCTGCACAATCGAAGTGGTCCCGCCGCAATCCAAACTAATATGGACGAAGGCGAAGTCGAGCTTTTCTAGGAGGGAGTACGATGAGTATAGAAACTGAAATAGATAGCAATGCGAAACACATTACTATCGCGATTGATGGTGCTTTTGGCTTTAACCTAGTTAAAGAATTTCGTAATAGTTATTCACCCTATCGAGGTTTTAGATTCACCATTGATTTACGCAAGGTGGACTATATTGACAGTGCTGGTCTTGGCATGTTGCTCAATATGCAGAAATATCTTGAGCAAAGTGATGGCATGATCCGAATTACCAATACCT
>NZ_NDIO01000013.1:0-16421 GCF_002241085.1 Vibrio sp. V03_P4A6T147 | reverse complement strand
CCTCTGCTCCGCTATTCCTAACATCATGATGCACTATCAAACTAGTCTATTCATCGATGTAAATCTTTTTTTCTCGACTTTCACCAAGAAAGGAAACCGAAGTTACCAAATAATGGGGTGGCTAACGAGACTTGAACTCGCGACAACCGGAATCACAATCCGGGGCTCTACCAACTGAGCTATAGCCACCACTGTTTGCCAATTTGCTACTTATTTACATAAGCATCCGGATGGCGCGCCCGAAAGGATTCGAACCTTCGACCTTTGGCTCCGGAGGCCAACGCTCTATCCAGCTGAGCTACGGGCGCATGCCCTATCGGCGGAGTGGAATAATACGGAGTTCACACTAGGGCGTCTAGTACTTTTTCAACTTTTTTTATCGTTTGACGCCTTTTTCATCAGATAACCATTATTACCTCTATAATAAGGATGTGACTCACCCCTTGAAGATCGCAACTTGTTGTTTATTGCAACAACTTATCGGGATATAATCACCCAATATTTACATTGATTTAACAGCTTGAATGGCTTTTAAATCAGCCACACTCTAAATCTAAGTATAAATAGGTAAGCATGAACTTACCTTTGGAATATAAAGTGAGTTTAATGGATATGTCTCGACGAATCATAAGCGTGTTATTCGCTGCTTTAACCTTTTCTAGTGTTGCATTGGCAACCAGCCAAGCTGAATACGATGCCATTGCTGATCGCATTAAACCTGTAGGTGATGTTTACTTAGCGGGTAGTGAACCCGTTGCGGCAGAGCCGACAGGCCCTCGTGATGGCGCGCAAGTTTATGGTACATTCTGTATCGCTTGCCACTCTACAGGCATCAGTGGCGCACCTAAAATTGGCAATGCCGAAGAGTGGGCTCCACGTATCGCCCAAGGTAAAGATGTATTGAAAAATCATGCACTGCAAGGCTTTAATGCCATGCCAGCTAAAGGAACCTGTATGGATTGCTCTGACGACGAAATCGTTGCCGCCATTGAGCATATGATTGCAGGTCTTTAATACATTAATTCCTATAAAACAAAGGGTTGGCTTTAATTCCAAACCTTTGTTTTTATTATTTTTTAAGCACTATTTCTTAAACATGGCAGCGCGCAAGTTAGCAATATGGCTTTGTCCTTTCGCCATGCGCTCTTCTTGACTTACTGGTTTTTTGCTCTGTTCCCACTCAACATCGTCAAAGGGTAATTCATCCAAAAAGCGACTTTGTGTGGGTTTAAGCAGTTCCCCGTATTGACGACGTTCTTTACACATAGTGAAAGTCAGTTCTCGCTGCGCGCGAGTTATCCCGACATACATCAAACGACGTTCTTCTTCGACGTTGTCCTCATCGATACTGGTTTGATGAGGAAGAATACCTTCTTCAGTGCCAATCAAATAAACGTAAGGAAATTCAAGACCTTTCGATGCATGCAGTGTCATCAACTGAACGGCATCACTCTCATCCTCTTCTTCACTTCGCTCCATCATGTCGCGTAGGGTTAAGCGCTGTACAACTTCTTTGAGCGATTTTTCTTGTTGGTCATAGTTGTCACCTTCAAGGTCGGCCACAATCCAAGAATAGAGATCAGAGACGTTTTTCATACGCATTTCGGCCGCTTTGGGGCTGGAAGAGGTTTCATACAGCCAATCTTCATAATGAATATCTCGGACTAACGATCGCACTGCTTCAACGGTATTGCCTCGTTCAGCTTGATCTGAGATAGCCACTAACCATTGCGTAAACTGACGCAAGTTGTCGAGCCCTCTTCCAGATAAATGATGCTCTAAGCCAAGTTCAAAACTGGCCGAAAACAAGCTTTTGCCACGCATATTGGCGTAACTACCCAATTTCTCTAACGTGACTGGGCCAATTTCTCGTTTTGGCGTGTTCACAATGCGTAAAAAAGCATTGTCATCGTCAGGATTCACCAACACTTTGAGGTAAGCCATGATGTCTTTAATTTCGGCTCTGGCAAAAAATGACGTTCCACCGGATAACTTATAAGGCACGCGGTTTTGCAGCAGCGATTTTTCAATTAAGCGTGACTGATGATTACCGCGGTACAATATCGCGTAATCACGATATTCGGTGCGATTGAGAAATTTATGCGCAATCAGTTCACCAGTGACTCGCTCCGCTTCATGATCTTCATTTTTCGCCAGCAGAACTTTGAGTTTTTCACCCTCAGGGATCTCAGAAAAAAGCGTTTTCTCATACACGTGTGGGTTGTTGGCAATCAGAATATTGGCCGCTCTCAAAATACGGCTGGTTGAACGGTAGTTCTGCTCAAGCTTAATCAGTTTAAGATTTGGGTAATCTTGCCCCAGCAACACGAGGTTTTGCGGTTTCGCCCCTCGCCAAGAATAGATGGATTGATCATCATCACCCACCACGGTTAAACGGCCACGTTCTCCAACCAACAATTTCACTAACTCGTATTGACTAGTATTGGTATCTTGATATTCATCCACCAGCAAGTAGCGAATGCGGTTTTGCCAACGCTGACGAACTTCGGCGTTGTTTTGCAATAACAGCACCGGCATTAAAATAAGATCATCAAAATCGAGCGCGTTATACGCTTTCATTTGCTTTTGATAAAGATCGAAGCAGTAAGCGAACAGCTGTTGTTGTTCACCTTGAGCAAAACCTTTCGCTTGCTCTGGCGTCAACATGTCGTTCTTCCAGTTGGAGATGGTGCTGAGCAATTGGCGCAGCAGATCTTTATCGCCCTCGAGCTGTTTCTCTGTCAACTCTTTGAGCAGCGCAAGCTGATCTTGGTCGTCAAACAGAGAGAACCCCGCTTTCAAGCCCAAAAATTTATATTCCCGACGAATAATATTGAGGCCTAAAGTATGAAATGTGGAAACGAGCAGCCCTTTTGATTCAGCTTTTCCAAGCGTTTGTGCTACCCGCGCCTTCATTTCTCGAGCGGCTTTGTTAGTAAATGTAACGGCAGCAATGTTGCGCGCTTTATAATCACACTGTTGAACCAAGTAAGCGATCTTGTTGGTAATTACGCGCGTTTTACCCGAGCCAGCCCCCGCCAATACTAGACATGGGCCCGATACATATTTGACGGCTTCGTCTTGTCTTGGATTCAGCTTCATGAGGTACTCGTATCACTTTTATTTGGGCCGTCTATGATAATGCCGCGCTTTACTGATTACTACGTCATTCACCATAAGATTTTTGTCATTTTACTACACTAGTGTATTGCATAAGGGGCTATAGTTTGGTCTATAATGAATGAACGTTCATTCACTGTGGGATGTCAGCATGTCTAACTGTATTCACGTGGATAAGTACCAGCAGATATTGGTGGCCGCTGAAAAGCTGATCGCTGAATCTGGATTTCAAGGCTTATCGATGCACAAATTAGCCAAAGAAGCCGGTGTCGCAACGGGAACAATTTACCGTTACTTTGATGACAAAGATCATCTTCTCGTGACAGTTCGCTTACACGTTTGTCAGCACATTGCTGACGCGGTGCAAGCCAATATTGATGATGAGATGCCTTTGAAAGAACGCTTTAAAATGATGTGGCTTAATATCTGGGAATTAGCACAATCAAGCAGTGCAACACTCAGCAACCGAGTTCAATATGAATCATTGCCAACAACAATCAGTTGCAATGTTAAGGAACTTGAGCGAAAAATGTTTGCCAAAGTGGATTTACTATTTGATCAAGGTAAAGAGCAGGGATTATTCAAGCCGTTGGATAACCAGATTTTGTCTGCTTTAAGCTTCGAAACAACGGTCGCCCTTGCCCGTAAAAAAGCGATGGAATGTTATCAACTGGATGACAGCGCACTCAGTGCCGTGATTGACGCCAGTTGGGATGCAATTACTCAACACTAACTTGGAGTTCTGACTAGAATGAAAAAGTGGACATTCTTTATGTTACTTATCGCCTTCCTACTGTTTGGTAGCGTGATAGGTTTTAATCTGTTTAAACAACAAAAAATTGCCGAATTCATGGCCAACCGTCCTGAACCTGAATTTCCAGTGACAGTGACTGATGTAACTCCTGTTGATTGGATCCCAGTGATTGAAGCGATTGGTTTTATTGAACCCAATCAAGGCGTGACACTGACATCTGAAACCAGCGGCGTGATCGATAAGATTTCATTTGAATCAGGGACACAAGTTGAGGAAGACCAACCTTTAGTTTTACTTGATTCCGCGGTTGAGAAAGCGAATTTAAAAAGCTCACAAGCTCGCCTACCTGCTGCAAAAGCGAAATACGAACGCTATAAAGGTCTATTTGCTAAAGGGTCAATTTCAAAAGAAGCTTATGATGAAGCCGAAGCAAACTACTACTCTTTGTCTGCAGATATTGAAAGTTTAAAAGCTTCTATTGATCGTCGTGAAATCAAAGCTCCCTTTGCTGGTGTGGTGGGTATCCGTAATGTGTATTTAGGCCAATACCTACAGCCAGGCACCGATATTGTTCGCTTGGAAGATACCAGTGTAATGCGTCTGCGCTTTACCGTTCCACAAACGGATATTTCACGTATTTCATTAGGCCAGCAAGTGGATATTTTTATCGATGCTTATCCTAATGCAGCGTTTACAGGATCCATTACTGCGATAGAGCCTGCCGTTAGCGTTCAAAGTGGTTTAATCCAAGTGCAAGCCGATATTCCAAATAGTGACGGTAAACTACGCAGCGGTATGTTTGCTCGTGCCAACATCATCCTGCCGAAATTAGAAAACCAAGTCACGCTTCCTCAAACCGCCATTACCTTCACCCTGTATGGTGATAATGTTTACGTGTTGAAAGAAGAAGATGGCGTTAAACGAGTAGAGCAGCGCGTTGTAAAAGTAGGTGAACGCAAAGGTGCTGTGGCGCATATTTTAGAGGGCGTACAAGATGGAGACATCGTGGTCACTTCAGGTCAAGTGCGCTTAAGTAACCATTCGAAAGTTCGGGTAGTCGAAAGTAATGCGACTACACCACCTGCTGAAACACCGATGCTGTAATTGGAGGAATCATGCGTTTTACTGATGTTTTTATAAAACGTCCAGTGCTCGCGGTATCGATCAGCTTTTTGATAGCTCTGCTTGGTTTTCAAGCTATTTTCAAAATGCAGGTTCGTGAATACCCTGAAATGACGAATACCGTTGTTACAGTGAGTACAGGCTATTACGGTGCAAGTGCCGACTTAATCCAAGGTTTTATCACTCAACCTTTGGAACAAGCAGTCGCACAAGCCGACAACATTGATTATATGACTTCTTCTTCGGTATTGGGTAAATCAACGATTACCGTAACGATGAAGCTCAATACCGATCCCAACGCTGCACTTTCAGATGTGTTAGCAAAAACGAACTCGGTACGCTCACAGCTTCCTAAAGAGGCCGAAGATCCGACGGTAACTATGTCTACCGGCTCAACCACCGCGGTGCTGTATATTGGTTTCACTAGTGATGAACTTAGTTCAAGCCAAATTACTGACTATCTTGAGCGTGTATTTAACCCTCAAATATTCACCGTCAACGGCGTCTCTAAGATTGACTTGTATGGTGGCATGAAATACGCCCTTCGTATTTGGCTTGATCCAGCAAAAATGGCAGGACTACAGCTCACTGCGGGCGATGTGATGAACGTGCTGAATGCCAACAACTATCAATCAGCAACAGGACAAGCCACTGGCGAATTCGTGCTGTATAACGGTAGTGCCGATACGCAAGTGTCAAATGTCGATGAGCTGAAAAACCTGGTGGTTAAAACGGGCGACGGCAATGTTATTCGCCTAGGTGATATTGCAAACGTCACGCTAGAAAAAAGCCATGATGTTTACCGCGCAAGTGCAAACGGCCGAGAAGCGGTTGTAGCAGCCATCAACGCAGCACCTAGCGCAAACCCAATCAACATTGCTCAAGATGTGCTGGATCTATTACCGCAGTTAAAGCGTAATCTACCAAGTAACATCGAAATGAACGTGATGTATGACTCCACGGTGGCGATCAATGAATCGATCCACGAGGTCATAAAAACCATCGCTGAAGCCGCCTTGATCGTACTTGTCGTCATTACTCTATTCCTAGGCTCTTTACGTGCCGTTATCATCCCGATTGTTACCATTCCACTCTCCTTAGTTGGTGTTGCTATGGTAATGCAGGGAATGGGCTTCTCATGGAACTTGATGACACTGCTAGCGATGGTATTGGCTATCGGCCTTGTGGTGGATGATGCAATCGTTGTACTAGAAAACGTTGACCGCCACATTAAGCTGGGTGAATCACCATTTCGTGCCGCGATTATTGGTACTCGTGAAATCGCCGTTCCGGTAATTGCGATGACGCTGACACTGGGCGCCGTTTATGCACCGATAGCGATGATGGGTGGCATAACAGGCTCACTCTTTAAAGAGTTTGCACTCACACTGGCTGGTGCTGTATTTGTTTCAGGTATTGTTGCACTGACACTTTCACCCATGATGTGTTCTAAAATGCTTAAAGCGCACGAAGAGCCCAACAAGTTTGAACAAAAAGTGCATGGATTACTTGATTCAATGAGTAACCGCTACGCGAAATTACTCGAGAAAGTAATGCAGCGCCGTCCTGTCGTGATTGCCTTTGCGGTGATCGTGTTTGCCAGCCTGCCTATGCTGTTCAAATTCATTCCAAGTGAGCTTGCCCCTTCTGAAGATAAAGGCGTGGTCATGTTAATTGGTACGGGTTCCTCGAATGCGAACTTGGACTATTTACAAAACACCATGAATGACGTGAATACGATTCTGTCTGAACAGCCAGAAGTTCAGTTTGCTCAAGTCTTTACCGGTGTTCCAAGCTCCAACCAAGCGTTTGGTATTGCCTCAATGGTACCTTGGAGTGAACGCCAGGCAAGCCAAGCTGAGGTTGCTACTCGAGTCGGCACCTTAGTGCAAGATATTCCAGGCATGGCCGTGACGGCCTTCCAAATGCCTGAACTTCCCGGTGCAGGCTCTGGATTGCCAATTCAATTTGTCATCACTACACCCAATAGCTTTGAAAGTTTGTTTGCTATTGCCACTGAAGTGCTAACAGAAGTGAAAGCAAGCCCGATGTTTGTGTACTCCGATTTAGACCTCAATTACGATTCTGCGACGATGAAAATTAATATCGACAAAGATAAAGCTGGGGTTTATGGCATCACGATGAAGGATATTGGCACGACATTAGGGACCATGATGGCGGATGGCTATGTCAACCGCATCGATCTCAATGGCCGCTCTTATGAAGTGATCCCGCAGGTTGAACGTAAATATCGCCTCAACCCTGAATCGATGAATCACTACTTTGTGCGTGCCGTTGACGGAAAAATGATCCCATTAGGGAGCCTAATTACCATTGATGTGATTGCAGAGCCGCGCTCACTGCCGCACTTTAACCAGCTAAACTCGGCAACCGTCGGAAGTGTACCGGGCCCAGGAGTTGCAATGGGTGATGCGATTACGTGGTTTGAGGATGTTGCCGCGACTAAACTGCCCGCAGGCTACAACCACGATTATATGGGTGAAGCACGTCAATACGTGACTGAGGGAAGCGCACTCTACGCGACCTTTGGTTTGGCACTCGCCATCATCTTCTTGGTACTGGCGATTCAATTTGAGTCGTTAAAAGATCCATTGGTTATCATGGTATCTGTTCCTCTCGCCATTTGCGGAGCATTAATTGCACTGGCTTGGGGTGCAGCAACCATGAACATCTACTCGCAAGTAGGGTTGATTACACTGGTTGGTCTTATCACCAAGCACGGTATTCTTATTTGTGAAGTGGCGAAAGAAGAGCAGCTACACCATAACAAGTCTCGCATCGAAGCGGTGATGGAGGCAGCCAAAGTGCGTCTTCGCCCAATTCTAATGACGACAGCAGCGATGATTGCAGGTTTGATCCCGTTGATGTACGCAACGGGTGCAGGTGCAGCTCAGCGCTTTAGTATTGGTATTGTGATTGTGGCAGGTCTTGCGATTGGTACACTATTTACGCTATTCGTACTGCCTGTGATTTACAGCTATCTAGCCGAAAAACATAAGCCACTGCCTGTGTTTGTTGAGGATAAAGACCTCGAAAAGCTAGCCAGAGTTGACGAGGCCAAAGCAGCACAACGCCGACTCGCTGAAAATAAATAACACCATATAATTAAGACTGCTTCAAAAAAGGCCACCTCAGTGGCCTTTTTCTTACCTTGAATAACGACATTCTCAGCTCAATTGCTTAGAATGGAGACAAACTGACAGGAGTGTAAGCCGCTATGTTTGACCCTAAAAAACTTGAGCAAATTGCCAAACAAATTCACGATTCAATGCCTCAACCCGTAAAAGATTTGGGTGCCGACGTTGATCAAAAAATCCGCCAAGTGATCCAAGGCCAATTAAATAAATTGGACGTGGTGAGCCGTGAAGAATTTGATGTACAGACTCAAGTATTGATGCGTACTCGCCAAAAGCTCACTGAAATGGAGCAAAAATTGGCCGAGTTAGAAGCGAAAATCACCGCCAAATAATATTGCCCGGTTGAGATAAAAATTTCCCAATAAAAAAGGCTTGGTCAACGGCGACCAAGCCTTTGGTTTTATATTGTGTTTGCTTTTGTATTTATTCTCTCCAGTCAGTCTGGAGCTTTACGTCATCATTCTCGTCATTGAAAAGGGGCGAACTCTCGGCCCCTTCTTAACCACCGGAAGGTTAATTAGCCTTTAGCCACCGACAGCGATGCGTTTCATATCTGTCATGTAACCACGCAACTCTTCACCGATGTACTCAACCGGATGGTTACGAAGAATTTCGTTCACTTCAATCAAGGTCGCGTTATCAACGAAATTCGAGCTTTCACCAAGGCCTTTACCAATCACATCAGTAGATACTTTTGGCATGAACTTTTCGCGCAGTAACGGTGTTGCGACATTGGCAAACAGGTAATTACCATACTCTGCCGTATCAGAAATAACCACGTTCATTTCATATAAACGCTTACGTGCTACTGTGTTGGCAATCAGTGGCAGCTCATGCAGGGATTCATAGTAAGCTGACTCTTCAACAATACCGGAAGCCGTCATAGCTTCAAATGCCAGCTCAACCCCAGCGCGAACCATGGCAATCATCAAAATACCTTTGTCGAAGTACTCTTGCTCAGTGATCTGTACATCAGACTGTGGGTAGTTTTCAAACGCAGTTTCACCGGTTTCAGCACGCCAACCAAGTAAATCAGCATCATCGTTGGCCCAGTCAGCCATCATAGTGCTAGAGAAATGACCAGAAATAATGTCATCCATATGTTTGTTGTACAGTGGGCGCATCAAGTCTTTAAGCTCTTCAGACAGCTCAAACGCTTTGATTTTTGCTGGGTTTGATAGGCGATCCATCATGTGAGTGATGCCACCAAATTTCAGCGCTTCGGTTACCGTTTCCCAACCGTATTGCAGTAGTTTACCTGCGTAACCTGGGTCAATACCTTCTGCTACCATCTTCTCATAGCACACAATCGAACCCGCTTGTAGCATGCCACACAAGATGGTTTGCTCGCCCATAAGGTCCGATTTTACTTCGGCAACGAAAGAGGATTCCAAACAGCCAGCACGATGACCGCCCGTTCCCGCCGCCCAAGCTTTTGCGATATCCCAACCTTCACCTTGAGGGTCATTTTCTGGGTGAACAGCAAGCAAAGTCGGCACGCCGAAACCACGCTTATACTCTTCACGCACTTCGGTTCCCGGGCACTTAGGCGCCACCATCACAACCGTGATGTCTTTACGGATCTGCATCCCTTCTTCAACCACGTTAAAACCGTGAGAATACCCTAATGCTGCACCTTTTTTCATCAGCGGCATGATGGTTTCGACAACATTGCTGTGCTGTTTATCTGGCGTTAGGTTAATGACCAAGTCTGCTTGAGGGATGAGCGTTTCATAGCTACCCACTTCAAAACCGTTCTCTTTAGCATTTTTATAAGACTGACGCTGTTCGTCGATCGCTGCTTGACGCAATGCATAAGAGACATCAAGGCCAGAGTCTCGTAAATTTAGACCTTGGTTTAAACCTTGTGCACCACAACCGACAATCACTACTTTTTTACCTTTGAGGTACTCGGCTTCGCTTTCAAACTCAGAGCGATCCATAAAGCGGCAACGACCAAGTTGGTCAAGTTGTTGGCGTAGATTTAGGGTATTGAAATAGTTAGCCATGTTAGCGCTCTCCTTTAAAGATTCTTTCCATCAGGTCGGTTTCTAGAACCGAATAAACTGATACTAAAGCAGACATCAAGTTGCTTAAAGTGATATATTCACAATTAGTTATTGCAATTTATGCAACGTGATGTGATTAACTTATGAACATTAAAAACCTGCAGATGTTTATCCATCTGTGTGAGAGTAAAAACTTCAGTAAGACCGCCGCCGCGATGCACATCAGCCCATCCGCGCTCAGCCGGCAGATCCAGAAGCTGGAAGAAGAAACTAGCCAAAGCTTATTTGTGCGTGATAATCGTAGCGTTGAGCTAACGCCAGCAGGCAGTAAACTGGTTCCTGTTGCACTCAAAATCATTACAGAGTGGCAGCAATATAACGTACAAATGAAAAACCAAAACAGCGTATTACAAGGGGAAATTCGCTTGTTTTGCTCAGTCACCGCCAGCTACAGCCACCTGCCTCAGTTACTGTCCGATTTTCGAGTTCGCCATCCGTATATTGAGTTCAAACTCTTGACTGGCGATCCTGCTCAAGCGATTGATAAGATTTTGAATGATGAAGCGGATATTGCCATTTCAGCCATGCCCGAACAGCTACCAGCTCGCGTTGAATTTGAAACGATTGGTGAAATACCCTTATCGGTGATCGCGCCGCTCGGGATCAGTAGCTTTATCGAACAACTGCAAAATGACACACCCGATTGGTCAGTTGTCCCTTTTATTGTTCCTGAAGCGGGAACGGCAAGAGATAGAGCCAATGCATGGTTTAAAAAAATGAAGATCAAACCCAATATTTACGCGCAGAGCTCAGGGCATGAAGCGATTGTCAGCATGGTCGCGCTCGGTTGTGGTATCGGCATTGCGCCAGATGTGGTGATCAACAATAGCCCGGTGAGAGATAAGATCCAGCGCCTTAAATTAGCACCCGTAAAACCATTTCAGCTCGGTGTGTGCTGCAAACGCTCACAGCTTGATAACCCATTAATCAAAGCATTGTGGGATGTTGCAGCGAATAAATACCTGACACCATAACTCATCCCTCTTTTCAAAGAAAAAGCCACTGACGAGCAGTGGCTTTTTGATTCATGGTAAGGGCGTTAAATTACCCGCGAAAATTGTTGCTGACGAGCACGAACACGCAAGTATTTATCAAAGCACATGCAGATGTTGCGGATCAACAACCGCCCGCGCAAAGTAACGCGGATCTCTTTTTCATCGACTTCCACTAACTCATCATCAATAAAAGTTTGTAGCAACTCAAGATCTTGCTTGAAGTAGTGATTAAACGTCACGTTAAACTGTGCTTCAATTTGGCTTTTATCCAGTTTGAAATTGCAGATAAGCTGCTTGATCACTTCGCGACGGAGTAAGTCATCACTATCCAGTGCCACCCCTTTCCAGAGTGCATGACGTAACTCATTGACTTGCTCATAGTATTTTTTCAGCTCTTTTTGGTTCTGCGCATACGCATCCCCAATCATTGAAATGGCTGAGACACCAAAGCCAACTAAGTCGCAGTTACCTTGCGTGGTATAACCTTGAAAGTTGCGATGTAAAATGCCTTCACGCTGCGCGACGGCCAACTCATCATTGGGCAGAGCAAAATGGTCCATGCCAATGAACTGATAACCCGCACCCGTTAAGGTCGCGATCGTGTCTTGTAATATGGCCAGTTTTTCTTCCGCCGTAGGTAGATCTTCATCTTTAATCTTACGCTGCGCAGCGAACAGCTGCGGCATGTGCGCGTAGTTAAATACCGACAATCGACCCGGCTTCATCTCCAACACTTGCGCTAATGTTTTAGCAAAAGAGCCTTTAGTCTGCTTAGGCAAGCCGTATATGAGATCAAGGTTGGTTGAGCGAAAACCCAGCTGTTTAGCTCGTTCCGCCATAGCAAAAATAAAGGTTTCATCTTGCTCGCGGTTCACCAGCTTTTGCACTTCTTTGTTGAAATCTTGTACGCCGATGCTCAGGCGGTTAAATCCTTCGCTGCGCAGGTGATCAAGCATCTCTAACTCGATTTCACGCGGATCAACTTCAATACTGATTTCTGCGTCATTTTCAAAGCGGAACTCACCACGCAAAATGGCCATTAAACGGCTAATTTGCAATTGAGTTAAAAAGGTTGGTGTGCCGCCACCGAAATGCAGTTGTGTGACTCTACGGCCATGCAGCAAAGAGGCTCGTTGGCGAATCTCATGTTCGAGCACATCCAAATAGTCGTCGGCTTTATGCGAATGACGGGTAATCACCTTATTACAACCACAGTAGTAACAAAGTTTGTGACAAAACGGGATATGAATATAAAGCGAAAGTGGCCTGTCAGGGTATTGGGCACACGCCATATCATAATCGGCAATAGTAAATGCTTCATGGAATTCAAGTGCTGTAGGATAAGAGGTATAACGCGGGCCTGAATAGTTATACTTATCTAAAACAGCTTGATCCCATACGATCTGTTGGCTGGGTACGACTTGCAAAGACATGCTGTGCTTTCCGTTCGAAACTTTGACGGGCTATTTTGCCACATGACAATGATGGACGTCGGGTGACAAAACGAAATTTGTGTATAAATGTTCTAAACTGCTAACGCGATCACTCACTCGAAAGAGGCAGTCGAGCCATTACATCATTTGAATCGGAATTTGACTATTCAAAGGGGCAATGCGTTTTTGCAGAACTTTTAACTCTTCAACAATCGCATCCATTAAACGGGCCTCCGCCTTTTGGCGTACTAAGTTATGCTTCATTCGCTCTTGTTTAGCGAGTTGGCTGCGCTCTTCGCCACGCGGCATATCCTTCACTATAGAATACAGTTCGGAAATAGCGGGATACGAACTATCAAAGTCGATTCTCTGTTCGCCTTGAACATAATCCATAATGCAGTAGACACGGATGCTGATCTCGGAGAGATCACATTGGCCTTGAATCCCAGCCATGCAAAGCGTATTTACGCTATCAAAAATATTTGCATTGCGTTTTTCAATGGCCAATGTTTGATGTTGAAGCTGCAAATCCTTTTGCTTTTTCAGTTGCAGCAGAAGGTAACCAGCGTAAGACGCTAAGCCGAGAATAATGATTCCACCAGCAATGGCTAACAAGGTTACATTCATGGCACTTTCTATCCTTTTAAATCATTTAGGTCGAAGCCTTCAAAATCTGATAATAAATCATCATCTGAACGTGATTTTTTGGCACTACCGCCAGTCACGATTGGCTCGAAAACATCTTCTTGCTCTTCAGCATACAGACCAAGTTGCTTCATCAGTGCTTCAATACGATCGAGTTTCTCATCAACGTATTTTTGCAAGCCGGCACCTAGGTTTTCGCCATTATCAATACGATCGAGCAACACGTTCAATTGCGCATCATTTTCCAGCATTTCGAGCTCTTGCTCAGCCGACAAACGACGCTCTTGCTTGGTCATTTTCTTCGCTGGCTCAACCACCAGAGGAATTTTTTTCTTGCTGCCTAAACGTGGATCGCGCGCTTTAGCGGCTTCTCGCTGCTGCTGATCTGAACCATCGGAATGGCGGCTACCCGCTTTCAGACCTTTCTGTTTTTTAACTCGCTTACGCAAACGGCCTTCAACATCTGCCTCACTGCGATTACGCGTGACTATCACGTCGCCTTCACCGGCTGAACCCGGCTTTCTCGATTTTTTACTACGGCTCATTACTGGGGTTTCCTCAGTAAAATTACATCATTACCAATAAATTCAAGTTCAAGCTCATCCCGCTTGGCCAAGTACTGGAAGGTTTCACGACTAAAAAAGATCACATGTGTGAGATCATTTTTGTAGTGCCACCCAGCAAACGCCTCCACGTCTTTGACTAGTTTGGTCATTAACCCAATCCAGCCTCCTGGCTTAACTAAATTTAACCATTGCTGCCAAACTTGGTGCGGCTTATGTAAATGCTCAATCACTTCAGTGGCAGTCATAAAATCATAGGTCGCCTGCAACACCTTTTCATCTGGATGAAAAAAGATATCGTATAACGACATTGTGTGCCCAGCCTCTTCCAACATAATGGATAAGGTTGGCCCCGGCCCACAACCAAAATCTAACCCGTTAGATGCCGGAGAAAGCCTCTCCAACATCGGCGCACAAACGCGTGACAAAAACTGGCGATAACCCCTATCCTGCGGGTTATTTTCATGCAAATCATAAAATGCTTTTTCCGCTTTTTCGTCAAGACGATGTTCAGGGCTAACAAACACAAGTGCACAGTGTTGGCACTGCAGATAAGGGCGAACTTTATCGGCAAAATAAGGAACTATTTGTTCACTAAAACATAATGGGCAAATGTGCATGTAACATCCTCAAACAGGGATGCGCAACATACCAGAAAGTGGCATTAGAGTGGAGAGTCAGCGCGTATTTTTTCACCAGCTAGGCAAAAAAAGATAAAAAAAGCGATAGGTAAGCCGATCATTGAGCAAAAAATTACGTTTTCTTCAGTACAAAAGAAAACGCCCTAGCTCAGTGCTAAGGCGTTTTCAAACAACAGTGCTCGAACGGTGTAGGGTTTAGTGAAGGCCGCCAACGTATTTAGAAAGTATTTCGATGTCAGTGTCGCTGAGCTTTTTCGCGACATCACGCATCATGGCATTCATATCATTATTACGAGCGTCATCGCGGAATTTTTGCAGTTGAGCTTTGATGTAGTCAGCATGCTGACCAGAAATTTTAGGGAAACCTGAAAGCTCAGTACCATTACCACGTGGACCATGACACGCAATACAAGCGGTTAAACCACGCTCTGCATCACCTGCGCTATAAAGTGCTTTTCCTTTCACTGCAACGTCTTCAGGCGTTGAGTTCGCTGAAATAGTTTGTGATGCAAAATACGCTGCAAGATCAGCTATATCTTCGTCGCTAAGAGGCATCGCCATGGCACTCATTACGGGATCGTAACGACCTTGTTTGCCACCGCTTGTCATTCCCAGCTTGAGATCATGCAATTGCTTCTCTATGTATTTCTCATGCTGACCAGCAATTTTAGGATAAATTGTAAGTAGACTATTGCCATCAGCACTGTGACAGGCAACACACGTTTGGGATTTTGCTTTACCAGCTTCAATGCTGCCTTGGGCCCACACTGAGCAGCTGGCTAAAAGACTCAAGATTAGCGCTAATTTCTTCATGACATTCCATTTATAATTATCAAGCTTCCAGTACCACTTTGCAGTTGCTACTCACTCTCAGTGGCGACTCATGGTACAATAGGCGACCTTATGCCGAGCACGGTTATTTTACACAATTTCACAAAAAAGTAATCAATCGACTACACAAAGTCGAGATGGAGTTAACAGTGAGCGTAAAAATTCATTATCAAAACACGCATTTCATTACCAGTGCGCCTGACATTCGTCATCTACCTGATGATGAAGGGATCGAAATTGCGTTTGCAGGACGCTCCAATGCAGGTAAGTCGAGTTC
Source organism: Vibrio sp. V03_P4A6T147 (assembly GCF_002241085.1). NCBI lineage: Bacteria > Pseudomonadati > Pseudomonadota > Gammaproteobacteria > Vibrionales > Vibrionaceae > Vibrio > Vibrio sp. V03_P4A6T147. Next base: position 813 of record NZ_NDIO01000013.1, on the reverse strand, counting down.
GTTGAATCGCTTAACGAATCAGAAGAGCTTGGCTAAAACCAGTAAAACTCCGGGTCGAACCCAACTGATCAACCTATTTAAAGTCACTGAAGGTTGTCATATTGTGGATTTACCGGGCTATGGTTTTGCTCAAGTTCCTTTGGAACTAAAGAAAAAATGGCAAAAATCATTAGGTGAATACCTACAAAAGCGCAAGAGCTTAAAAGGGCTGGTTGTGCTAATGGACATTCGCCATCCGATGAAAGATCTCGACCAACAATTGATTTCTTGGGCTGTCGATTGCTACATCCCAGTGCTAGTACTACTGACTAAAGCGGACAAGCTAAAAAGTGGCGCACGTAAAGCTCAAGTGTTAAAAATTCGTGAAGAGGCACGCTCTTTTGGCGGCGATGTCACTGTCGATGCTTTTTCATCATTGAAAGGCTTAGGCGTCGATGTGCTGCGTAACAAATTAGATACGTGGTTTGCACCCGCACTCGCACATTTAGCCGAGCAAGAAACAGTGGAAGAGATGGATGAGTGTGACTCAACTCACTTAGAAGAGAATCCAGACCATTCTGCACAGCACTAATTCAGAAGAACACTAAAAATCGTGACTCCAACAGAGCCCTACCTAATCGTGGGGCTTTTTTATAGGCTTTAAATTCAAATGCGAACGGCAAAGAGAAAAATCCCCACCATCCTGGTGGGGCAACGGGAGAGAAGTAGGAGGTAATTTATTATTGTTTTGCTAAGCATTCCTTAATCCCTCCAACTTTTCAATAGGTCAAAGAGTCATCAATTCACTCACCCACAGAACACTCCTCTGGCTCA
>NZ_NDIO01000340.1:0-16614 GCF_002241085.1 Vibrio sp. V03_P4A6T147 | reverse complement strand
TAGTCATTTACTGTCTGGATGACAGAGAAGCAAAGGGAGAATTGCAATGGCTCTATATGATCCAAGTTTAGAGAAAGACAACTGTGGATTTGGTTTGATCGCCCACATGGAAGGCCAAACCAGCCATAAATTAGTCAGAACCGCGATTTCAGCATTAGATCGCATGACCCACCGTGGCGGCATCGCAGCCGATGGTAAAACCGGTGATGGCTGTGGTCTATTACTACAAAAACCAGATAGTTACCTACGACTCATCGCTGAAGAAAAAGGTTGGAAGCTCGCCAAACAGTATGCGATTGGTATGATTTTCTTCAGCCAAGATCCGGTCAAAGCGCAATCAGCGCGCGATATTATCAACAAAGAACTGGCGCAAGAAACACTCACAGTGACAGGTTGGCGAACCGTACCAACGAACCAAGCTGTACTTGGCCCTATTGCTGCCGAATCCGTGCCTGATATTCAACAAGTCTTTATTAGTGCTCCAGCGGGTTGGCGTGAACGAGACATTGAACGACGCCTTTACATTGCTCGCCGTCGCATTGAAAAACAGATCACCGAAGATCGTGATTTCTATATTTGCTCACTATCGACTCAAGTCATTGTTTACAAAGGCTTGTGCATGCCTGCAGACCTACCGCGCTTTTATCTTGACCTAGCTGATCTACGGATGGAATCAGCCATTTGCTTGTTCCACCAGCGCTTTTCAACCAATACTCAGCCACGTTGGCCACTAGCACAGCCGTTCCGCTACTTAGCGCACAATGGTGAAATCAATACTATCGAAGGGAACCGTCAATGGGCGCGAGCACGGGCTTACAAATTTGCCTCTCCCCTACTACCGGATCTGCAAACCGCCGCGCCATTTGTCAATGAAACAGGTTCCGATTCATCAAGCTTAGACAACATGCTCGATCTGTTTTTAGCGGGGGGAATGGATATTTTCCGTGCCATGCGTATGTTAGTGCCGCCGGCGTGGCAAAATCACCCTGATATGGACCCAGACCTTCGTGCCTTTTACGACTTTAACTCAAAACACATGGAGCCATGGGATGGCCCAGCTGGCATTGTGTTATCGGATGGCCGTTATGCTGCTTGTAACCTTGATCGCAATGGCCTTCGCCCTGCGCGTTATGTGATCACCAAAGATAAACTCATCACCCTCGCCTCTGAAGTCGGAATTTGGGATTACGCGCCCGATGAAGTGGCTGAAAAAGGCCGCGTTGGGCCCGGTGAACTGCTGGTGATCGACACCCGTCATGGGAAATTGTGGCAATCTAGTGAAATTGATAACGATCTCAAAAGCCGCCACCCTTATGGCGAGTGGATGAAAAATAACGTCCACCGATTAACGCCATTTTCTGAACTCAGTGACGATTTGGTGGGCGAGCGCAGCTTTGACAATGACGAGCTGAAAACCTATCAAAAACAGTTTGCAATGAGCAACGAAGAGATTGATCAAGTACTGCGCGTACTGGGAGATGTAGGCCAAGAAGCGGTGGGATCAATGGGTGATGATACGCCGATGGCGGTGCTCTCTTCGAAAGAGCGCTTGGTTACCGATTATTTCCGCCAAAAATTTGCCCAAGTTACGAACCCGCCTATCGATCCACTACGTGAAAAGCACGTGATGTCACTGGCCACCAGCATCGGCCAAGAGATGAACGTGTTCTGTGAAACCGATGGTCACGCTTATCGTGTTACCTTTGATTCACCTATCTTGCTCTATTCCGACATGCAACAGCTATTGGAGCTCAGCGACAAACACTATCGCAATACCATTTTAGACATCAATTACGATCCACAGCATAAGGATCTCAAGCAAGCTTTGCTCGAACTTTGCCAACAAGCAGAGGAGGCTGTACGCCAAGGATCGGTATTGATCGTATTGTCTGACCGCGCTTTGCATAAGGATAAACTGCCGATCCCAGCGGCAATGGCCGTGGGCGCAGTACACACTCGCTTAGTCGAAGCCAACTTACGCTGCGATGCAAACATCATTATCGAAACCGCCACCGCACGTGACCCTCATCAATTTGCAGTCTTAATCGGCTTTGGCGCAACCGCCGTCTACCCTTACTTGGCCTACGAAACGCTCGGCAAAATGATTGATGATGGCACGTTGGAAAAAAGCTATCGCGAGGTGATGCAAAACTACCGCTACGGTATCGACAAAGGTTTATTGAAAATCATGTCGAAAATGGGCATTTCAACCGTTGCCTCTTATCGCTGCTCGCAGCTGTTTGAAGCGGTTGGCCTACATAGCGACGTAGTTCAGTTGTGTTTTAAAGGCGTCACCACGCGCATTCAAGGTGCTAACTTCGAAGACTTCCAACAAGATCTATTTAATTTAGCGCGCAAAGCGTGGACCAAACGTAAAACGCTCGAACAAGGTGGCTTATTAAAATACGTGCATGGTGGTGAATACCATGCCTATAACCCAGATGTGGTTGGTACCTTACAAGCCGCAGTTAAATCAGGTGAAAGCGCCGATTACCAAAGCTTTGCCCAGCAGGTCAACGCACGCCCCGTCGCGATGTTGCGCGATTTGCTGCGCTTAAAAAAATCAGCGACACCGCTACCACTGGAAAAAATTGAACCCAGTACGGAGCTATTTAAACGTTTTGATTCTGCGGCGATGTCGATTGGCGCCTTAAGCCCAGAAGCCCATGAAGCGTTAGCGACCGCAATGAACCGCTTAGGTGGCTACTCCAACTCTGGTGAAGGTGGAGAAGATCCACGCCGTTTTGGCACTGAACGTAACTCCCGTATTAAGCAGGTCGCATCAGGGCGTTTTGGCGTGACTCCGCATTACCTCACCAATGCTGACGTACTGCAAATTAAAGTGGCGCAAGGAGCGAAGCCAGGTGAAGGCGGCCAACTTCCCGGCCATAAAGTGACCGCGGAAATTGCCAAATTGCGCTATTCAGTGCAAGGCGTGACCTTAATTTCACCACCGCCGCACCACGATATTTATTCGATTGAAGATTTAGCCCAGCTGATTTTCGATCTCAAACAAGTTAACCCAAAAGCTTTGGTTTCGGTCAAATTAGTTTCAGAGCCGGGCGTTGGCACCATTGCCACTGGCGTTGCCAAAGCCTACGCCGATCTTATCACTATTTCTGGTTATGACGGCGGTACAGCGGCTAGCCCACTCACCTCGGTAAAATACGCTGGTAGCCCTTGGGAACTCGGCCTTGCTGAAACCCAACAAGCGTTAGTCGCAAACGGCCTGCGCCACAAAATTCGACTTCAAGTTGACGGTGGTCTAAAAACAGGACTGGACGTGATTAAAGGCGCGATTTTAGGTGCCGAAAGCTTCGGTTTTGGCACAGCTCCTATGGTCGCGATGGGCTGTAAATTCTTACGGATTTGCCACCTTAATAACTGTGCGACAGGCGTAGCAACGCAAGATGAAACGCTGCGTAAAGAGTATTTCAAAGGCTTACCTGAGATGGTGATGAACTATTTCATCGGTCTTGCCGACGAGGTCCGTGGTTACTTGGCGCAGTTGGGCGTTGAAAAACTCACCGATCTGATTGGCCGCACCGATTTACTAGAAGTACTTGAAGGGATGACCGCCAAGCAAAGCAAATTGGACTTATCCGGTTTATTGGAAGCGCCAGTATCCGCTCAGGGTCATCCGCTTTACTGGACTCAACCCAATACACCGTTTGATAAAGGACAACTTAACCAACAATTTGTCGATGACGCTTTAGCGGCAGTTGAAGCACAACAATCGATCAGCTTGTATTACAACGTACAAAATACTGACCGCTCGCTCGGTGCTCGCCTATCTGGTGAAATCGCCAAACGTTATGGTAATCAAGGCGTAGCCGCCTCGCCGATTAAAATTTATCTCGATGGCACAGCAGGTCAGTCATTTGGTGTATGGAACGCGGGTGGTGTTGAGCTTTACCTTACTGGTGATGCCAATGACTATGTTGGTAAAGGGATGGCAGGTGGAAAGCTGGTCATCAGACCCCACCTTGGTACCGCTTTTAACTGCAACGACGCTACGATCATCGGCAACACCTGTTTATATGGTGCAACGGGCGGCAAGCTGTTTGCGGCTGGCAAAGCGGGAGAGCGTTTTGGTGTGCGTAACTCTGGCACTATCACAGTTATCGAAGGCGCTGGTGATAACGCTTGCGAATACATGACAGGCGGAATCGTCGCCATTTTGGGCGCAACAGGCGTTAACTTTGGCGCGGGTATGACGGGTGGCTTTGCTTACGTGATGGATGAAAACGGTGATTTCCAAGGTCGAGTCAACAGTGAATCAGTAGAGGCTATTTCATTGCAAGATCTCTACATTCACCAAGAACATTTACGTGGTTTAATTGCCGAGCATTTGGAAGAGACTGGGTCGGTGCATGCTGAACAGATCTTAGCGAACTTTGATGAATGGATTCCAAAGTTCTATCTCATCAAACCCCAAGCGGCGGATCTGCAAACCCTACTCGGCCATCAAAGCCGCAGTGCCGCCGAACTTCGCGTTCAAGCGCAATAATTGGAAGGAGCCAGATTAATGAGCCAGAACGTATACCAATTTATTGATGTGAATCGAGTTGATCCGGCAAAAAAGCCGCTCACTATTCGCAAAATCGAGTTCGTCGAAATCTACGAACCCTTTACCAAACAGCAAGCGACCGCTCAAGCGGATCGCTGCTTAGATTGCGGCAACCCTTACTGCGAATGGAAATGCCCAGTGCACAACTACATTCCGCAATGGCTAAAACTGGCCAACGAAGGGCGCATTATTGAAGCCGCTGAGCTATCGCACCAAACCAACAGCTTGCCTGAAGTATGTGGGCGAGTCTGCCCACAAGATCGCCTCTGTGAAGGTTCTTGTACCCTAAACAATGACTTTGGTGCGGTCACCATAGGTAACATCGAAAAATACATTAACGACAAAGCGTTTGAGATGGGCTGGAAACCAGACATGTCGCACGTGGAGTGGACGGATAAGAAAGTAGCGATCATTGGTGCAGGCCCAGCAGGCCTAGCCGCAGCCGATATTTTAGTGCGCAACGGGGTGAAGCCTGTGGTGTTTGATCGCTATCCTGAAATTGGTGGTTTGCTAACCTTTGGTATTCCCTCTTTCAAACTTGAAAAAGGCGTAATGGAAAACCGCCGCCGCATTTTCAGTGAGATGGGCGTCGAATTTCAGCTCAACATCGAAGTAGGTAAAGACATCACACTGCAAACGCTGCTTAATGAATATGATGCGGTTTTTCTCGGTGTAGGGACTTACCAAAACATGCGCGCAGGGCTAGAAAATGAAGAGGCAAACGGTGTTTACGATGCTCTACCCTTCTTAGTATCAAATACTTATAAAGTGATGGGTTTGGAATCGCCCCAACCATTTATTGATATGGCGGGCAAAAAAGTCGTGGTACTTGGAGGCGGAGACACTGCGATGGATTGCGTGCGTACTTCCATTCGCCAACATGCCGCCAAAGTGATTTGTGCCTACCGACGCGATGAAGAGAACATGCCGGGTTCACGCCGAGAAGTGAAAAATGCCAAAGAAGAAGGCGTAGAATTTATGTTCAACCTGCAACCGCTCGCCATTGAGGTCAATGAACAAGGCCAAGTGAGTGGCGTTAAAGTGGTGCAAACCGCTTTAGGGGAGCCTGACACTGCTGGGCGTCGCAAGCCCGAGCCCGTTGCGGGTAGCGAACATGTGTTGGCAGCCGATGCCGTCATTATGGCGTTTGGTTTTCAGCCACATGCCATGCCATGGCTTGAGCCATTCGGCGTTGAACTTGATCAATGGGGACGCATTAAGGCCGCGTCGCAGCAATCGTTCCAGTACCAAACCAGTAATGAAAAAATTTTTGCTGGTGGGGATGCCGTGCGCGGCTCCGATCTGGTCGTCACGGCCATTGACGAAGGGCGCAAAGCCGCAGAAGGAATACTTGACTACTTAGGCCTTTAAGCCTTAACTGCTTAATATCCTTGAAGGATTCATGGTAACGTGAATCCTTTTTTCTTAGGCCATTTTCCTTCAACCATCGACACTGCAGCTTGCTTGTATTTTGGCGATTGGTAATGAGGATTCATTTGATAAGGACTATCATGCGCGTAGTACTAAGTTTACTGATGTTTGCCACACTAACCGCTTGCAGCCAAGGAGTGACAACTATGACCGATCGCACTGCGACCCCTTGCGGAAATAAACCGAATTGCGTTTCAACTCAAGATGAGCGTAACGCGTTCTCGCTCTCTCCCTTTATCCTCAAAACAGGCGTCTCTTTAGATAAAATTGAAGCGGTTGCGCTTTCTATTCCTCGCTCTAAAACGGCGGTGAAAGAGGACAATTATCTCCGCATTGAATGCACCAGTCGTATTTGGCGATTTGTGGATGATCTTGAACTTAAGATAGAGAACGGCCGTTTAATCGTACGATCTGAATCGCGCATTGGTTATTCAGATATGGGCGTCAATCGTAAGCGAGCAGAAACACTGCGAGAAAACCTCACCAAAGCAGGCTTGATTGAATAGTTGCTCAATATCGCACTGGCGGAAAGTTTCGTGCTAAACTTCGGCCAATTTAGCTATACCCAAACAACTTGGAGTTGCAGGTAGGCGGCAAGTGAGTGAGTCCCCATGAGCATAGGCAAACTATGTGATTGGGGTGAACGAACGTAGCCAACACCGCTGCGGCTTCAAGTAGGAAGGGTATATTCACCAGATATTTACTATTAACCGAATAAGAGAAACCTCATGAAAATCGGCATTATTGGCGCGATGGAGCAAGAAGTCGCGATATTAAAAGACGCAATCGACAATGTTCAAGAAGTCAGCAAAGCGGGCTGCACCTATTTTTCAGGTCAAATCCATGGGGTGGATGTGGTGCTGCTACAATCTGGCATTGGTAAAGTCGCCGCAGCCATTGGCACCACTCTTTTACTTAATGAATACCAACCAGATGTAGTGATTAACACCGGTTCTGCAGGTGGTTTTGATTCAAGCTTAACCATGGGTGATGTAGTCATTTCAAGCGAAGTTCGTCACCATGATGCCGATGTAACAGCATTTGGCTATGAAATGGGGCAAATGGCAGGTCAACCAGCCGCTTTCAAAGCGGATGATGCATTGATCCGCGTTGCAGAACAAGCACTCACACACATCAAAGAGAAGCACGCGGTACGCGGCCTGATTTGTACCGGGGATGCTTTCGTTTGTACCGCTGAGCGTCAAAGCTTTATTCGCCAACACTTCCCAACCGTGATTGCGGTTGAGATGGAAGCTTCAGCAATTGCACAAACTTGCCACCAATTCAAAGTGCCTTTTGTGGTCGTTCGCGCCATTTCAGATGTAGCCGATAAAGCGTCTCCGATGTCCTTTGATGAATTTTTACCGCTTGCCGCACAAAGCTCATCAGAAATGGTGATTAAGATGGTCGAACTGCTTAAGTAAGCAGTGACAGACTCAACATGGACGAGTTAATCACCTACTTGTATGCCAACGGTACGCTCCTCGTTATGTGGGGAGCGGTTGCCTTTCATCTTATTTTACCCATCCCGCGTAACGCTCATCCCGTCACTTTGTGGCGAAAATTTGCGGAAATATTAGCGGATAAAGTCAATACCAGTAGCAGTTATTCACAAAGCCTACTTTCCGGCACACTGGCTTGGCTATTGATGTGCCTACCCGCATGGGTCACCTTAGTCGCGTTAAAACCTTTGGTATGGCAACCTCAACTATTTGATTTAGCGCTACTATTACTCGCATTTGATTGGCGTAGCCAAGAATTATTAGCCAATCAGCTTATCGGTGCACTCAGCAAAGAAGACAAAAAATACGCTCGCAGCGTACTTGCCCCTTTTGTGAATCGTGAAACCGATAGCTTGTCAGCGCTGGGGTTAGGTAAGGCGGGCGCTGAAACCGTCATTATTGGCTATGGGCGCAACGTGATCGCGGTGCTGTTTTGGTACGCCTGTCTTGGCGATATTGGCGCGTTGATGTACCGTCTCATCGCTGAACTCGCCAGAGCTTGGGCGCCTTCGCGAGCGGCGTTTCATCCTTTTGGTATTCCATCGGTACGCTTGCTGGCTGTGCTTGACTTTGTGCCACTGCGCCTATTTAGCCTATTGATTATCATTGGTCGCAACGCATCAAACACCTTCTCAGCCATGTTACAACAAAGCCGCTTATGGCCACTCCCGGGGCCTGCATGGCTGTTAACCGCCGTCGGCAATAAACTATCACTGGCCTTAGGTGGCCCAGCTATCTACGGTGATAAAAAAGCCCTGCGCGTAAAAATAGGCGGACGTATCGCCCCATCAGCCTTCCACCTTGCGCAAATCCAAAAACTGTTAGCTTGGCGTATTTTCGCGTGGATAGCATTAGAGAGCGTGATACTGCTGCTCGTCCATCAAGGATTTTAGATGCGTTTACTGTTTCTCAACGTTGTCGTCACGCTGTGCGTGGCTTTTCCAGTTCAAGCGCAAGTTAAACGCATCATTAGCTTAGCGCCTCATGCCACGGAATTGGCCTTTTCGGCTGGCCTTGGTGATAAATTGGTGGCCGTCAGCGAGTACAGTGACTACCCAGCACAAGCACTCAAACTCGAAAAAGTGGCCAATTACCAAGGGTTGAATATAGAGCGCATTCTTACCCTAAAACCGGATTTAGTGATCGCTTGGCCTGCGGGCAATCCGGCGAAGGAGCTCGATAAATTAAAGCAGTTAGGGCTGAGGATTTATACGACAAAAACTCAAAAACTCGATGACATTGCCAATAATATTGAAGCACTTAGCCAATTTGCCGATGATCCAAATATCGGCCAACAAGCGGCGCGTGATTTTCGTCAATCACTCATCACTCTGAAACAGAGTTATGGCAGCCAAAGTAAAGTTCGTTATTTCTATCAACTCAGTGAAAAACCGATCATCACGCTGGCCAAAGGCAGTTGGCCTAGTGAGGTCTTTGAATTTTGTGGCGGCGAAAATATTTTTGCCAACAGCGCATCCCCCTACCCTCAAGTTGGGATTGAGCAAGTGCTGCTGGCTAAACCTGATGTAATTTTCACCTCTGAACATGCGATAAAAAATGGCACGATGTGGCAAAAGTGGCAACAGCAACTACCCGCTGTACAAAACGGGTTTGTGTGGGCACTGACCTCAGATTGGTTAAATCGACCAACGCCCAGAACACTGCAAGCGATAGAAGAAGTGTGTGAGTACTTTTCCGTCGTTCGCCAAAAACGCTAACGCTTGCGTAATAAAATCTCGTACAATTCCTGCCCGAATTTTGTTCCATTAACGACTAAAGAGAACCCAGTAACATGGACTCCATGCTGCTCTATCTTATTGACTTATTTGGTACGGCTATCTTTGCCATTTCTGGCGTATTATTAGCTGGTCGATTAAAAATGGACCCGTTTGGCGTGGTCGTGCTTGCGAGCGTTACTGCAATTGGCGGTGGAACAATTCGTGATATGGCATTGGGTGCGACGCCAGTCTTCTGGATAAAAGACACCACTTATCTTTGGGTCATTTTCATCACTTGTTTACTCACCATGCTGCTGGTTCGCAGGCCTAAACGCGTTGCTTGGTGGATCTTACCCGTTTGTGATGCAATCGGTTTAGCGGTGTTTGTTGGCATTGGTGTTGAAAAGGCGATGAACTATCAAGACTCGGCCATGGTTGCGGTAATCATGGGCGTTATCACGGGCTGTGGCGGCGGTATTATTCGTGATGTACTGGCCCGTGAAATTCCAATGGTGCTACGCAGCGAAGTCTATGCTACAGCTTGTATCATCGGCGGTCTGTTTCATACCACAGCACTAGCGATGGGCTACGATAGCTCAAGCGCCTTTCTGGCCGGAGTCGCCTCAACCTTAATCATTCGACTTGGCGCGATCCGCTGGCACTTATCACTGCCCACTTTTGCACTGAATAAATAAAGCCGATCTCATCAAAACCACAAACAGTAACATGTACAGACGCTATGGGTTATGGTCACTTTGCGATAAGATGAGCCAATCTATTCCTCATCGTCATTAATTATGTTGCTAGAAGGTATCGAAACTTTGCTGGTACTGAGCAAAGAAAAAACCATGGGGCGTACGGGCAGCCTACTCTACATTAGCCAGTCCGCCGTTAGTAAGCGGATTGCTAATTTAGAAAAAAGAGTCGGTAAAAAGCTGATTGAGCCTGATGGCCGACAGATTAAATTAACCACAGATGCACAGGCCTTGGTTGAAACTATTGGCCCAAGCTTTAGTGAGTTATGCGGTTTAATTTTCGATCAGCAATCTTTTACGGATGCCACACTGATCAGGATAGACTGCTCAGAAACGTTAGTCGCTGGCTATATTAATACCACCATGGGGCAGTACCTCAAGCACGATAAGTTCATCACCATCACCACGAACCATACGCCGAGGATTGTTCAGCACGTTCAATCAGGCAAAGCGACATTAGGATTTTGCGCAGGCTACTTACCCGCCAATCATGGGCTAATGACGTTTCATCTGGTAGATGAACCCTTTTACATTGTCAGCCAAACACCCTTATCTTCGTTACCTAAACAGCTCGTTACCAATGATTTATCCAACCCAGCGAACGCCTATCAAGTCGATATATTGGCGAAACTCGCCATCACGCCGCAGATGGAAATGGATTCGTATACGGCCGCAGCGCAATTGGCATTAGGAGGCATGACGCCTGCTTTAGTACCACTTTCAGTGATTAAAGCGCTGAACATTGAACCTCGCTATTACTTTGATTTTGATGAACTGCAATCTTTAGTTCGACCTGTTCATCTCTGTCTGCGCAGCAATAGTTATCGCTCGCCAAGGGTCAAAAGATTGATAACAACCATTGCTGATGCTGTTGCCAAAGAAGTTTTATTGCCATTAACATCGACATCACAATAACTAATGGGCGGATCCATTTCTGCCCTTTAGTTACCACTATCTTTGCGCCCATTCTCGCCCCTAAAAAACCACCAACGGCCATCACCAGCCCTATCTTCCAAATCGGCAAGCCAGCAATAACAAAAAAAAGCAGCGCAGCAATGTTTGAAGTGAAGTTGAGAACCTTGGTTCTTGCAGTCGCTTCAATCAACGAAAAATGACCTAACACGACAAAACAGACCGTAAAAATAGCCCCGGTGCCCGGACCGAAAAAACCATCATAAAAACCGATACCAAAACCGACCGTAAAAGCAAAAGCCGTTTCAGACAATGGAGCAGGCCCATTGTGGGTTTTCGTCGCGGGTGCAAGTAGAAAATAGAGTGAAATACCGATCAGCAACAGCGGGATTAAGCTGGTCAACAAACTGGCATCCATATGCTGCACAAGTTCAGCCCCACACGCAGCGCCGATAAAAGTACAAGCTATCGCCAACTTCATCTCTTTTAGGTTTACAATGCCATTGCGTACAAAATACCAAGTGGCGGAGAAACTGCCAAATGAGCTTTGCAGCTTATTGGTAGCCAGCGCTTGAGTCGGTGGCACGCCTACTGCCAGCAAAGCCGGCAAAGTAAGCAAACCGCCACCGCCAGCCATCGCATCAATGAACCCTGCAATCCCTGCAACCAAAAACAACAGGCCTAATACTTCCAGTGAAAGTTCCATTTCTTATCAACGCATTGAACAATAAAAACCAACAATAACACCACTTAAAAGGTGAAAATAGCGAAAGCCAAGACAACAACCCATTCCCATTTTTCATCAATTAAAAAGCTATCCTCTAAGCCAAATCTCTTCTTCATTGGTAAAACGATTCAATTCGGCCGAAAAAAAAGCCCGCTTAATTCAGCGGGCAATGAGGTTGTCATGTAGGTCTTAGACCTACTGATTTATTATTTTTTAACGCTTATGCTAAGTGTGCTTTCACTTGCGCGTGTAACTCTTGCACTGACGTAACTGATGACTTCGCATCGGCCGTATGAGACATACAGGTTGCAAAGGCAGCATTCAGTGTTGTGGTGTAGTTGACTTTTTGTGCTAATGCTCCACGACGAAGAACTTTAGAATCTTCAATCGCTTGACGCCCCTCGGCTGTATTAATGATGTAGGTGTATTCATTATTCTTAATACGGTCAAGAATATGAGGGCGACCTTCATGCACTTTATTCACCAAACGTGGGTTAATACCGGCTTCACCTAAAATTACAGCTGTACCGTGGGTAGCATCAAGCTGATAACCTAATTTCACCAGTTTCGACGCTAAATCAACCACACGCTGTTTATCACCTTCACGTACAGAGAGCAGAGCTCGGCCGCCTTCAGGATAAACATTACCGCAACCTAATTCCGCTTTTGCATAAGCTTCAGCAAACGTTGCACCCACACCCATCACTTCACCCGTTGAACGCATTTCAGGGCCAAGCAGTGGGTCAACACCAGGGAATTTATTAAATGGCAGAACCACTTCTTTCACTGAGTAGTAAGGAGGAATGATCTCTTTAGTAAAGCCTTGTGACTCTAGAGACTGCCCTGCCATCACGCGCGCGGCAATTTTGGCAAGCGGTGCGCCCGTTGCTTTTGACACAAACGGTACAGTACGAGCGGCACGAGGGTTAACTTCAATCAGGTAAACTTGATTATCTTTAACCGCAAACTGCGTGTTCATCAAACCACGAACGCCCAATTCAAACGCCAGCTTCTCAACTTGTTCACGCATCACATCTTGGATTTCTTGGCTTAACGTATAAGCCGGTAGAGAGCAAGCTGAGTCACCAGAGTGAACACCCGCTTGTTCGATGTGCTCCATGATGCCACCAATGACGACACGCTCACCATCACAAATCGCATCGATATCGACTTCAATTGCATCATCGAGGAAGCGATCAAGCAGTACTGGGGATTCGTTAGACACACTGACCGCTTCGTTAAAGTAACGACGCAGATCTTGTTCGTCATAGACGATTTCCATCGCGCGGCCACCAAGAACGTAAGACGGGCGTACCACCAGCGGGAAGCCGATGTCTTTCGATTTTTCAATCGCCTGTTCCATTGTGGTCACTGTTGCGTTTTCTGGCTGCAGCAGACCTAAACGATCAACCGCTTGTTGGAAACGCTCACGATCTTCGGCGCGGTCAATCGCATCTGGGCTAGTACCAATGATAGGCACTCCTGCAGCTTCAAGTGCACGAGCCAGTTTCAGTGGTGTTTGACCACCGTATTGCACGATGACGCCTTTAGGTTTTTCAACACGAACAATCGCCAATACATCTTCGAGTGTCACTGGTTCAAAATAGAGGCGATCGGAAGTGTCATAGTCTGTTGAAACAGTTTCAGGGTTACAGTTAACCATGATGGTTTCATAACCATCTTCGCGTAGCGCGAGTGAGGCATGAACACAACAGTAATCAAATTCGATACCTTGACCAATACGGTTTGGACCACCGCCGAGCACCATGATTTTGTCTCTATCGGTCGGTTGTGCTTCACATTCGTCATCATAAGAGGAGTACATGTAAGCCGTATCAGACGAAAACTCCGCCGCACAAGTATCGACACGCTTGTAAACCGGATGAATATTATATTGGTCACGCATACGACGAATTTCACTTTCAGCCACGCCAAGCAGTGAAGAGAGACGCGCATCCGCAAAACCTTTGCGCTTCATCTTGCGTAGAACATCCGCATTTAAGCCAGCAAAACCGCCCGCTTTGACTTCTTGTTCCATTTTGACCAGTTCTTCGATTTGTACCAAGAACCAGCGATCAACGTTAGTCAGGTTAAAGACCCCATCCACAGACAAACCAGCGCGGAAAGCATCTGCGATATACCAAATACGCTCAGCACCCGCTTCTTTCAGCTCATGGCGAATTTTAGTCAGTGCATCTGGCGCGTCTAAATCAACCATTTCGTCTAGGCCGTTTACGCCAATTTCCAGCCCACGCAGTGCTTTTTGCAGCGATTCTTGTTGATTACGACCAATCGCCATCACTTCGCCCACCGACTTCATTTGCGTGGTTAAGCGATCGTTAGCACCGGCAAATTTTTCGAAGTTAAAGCGAGGGATTTTCGTCACAACATAATCAATAGTTGGCTCAAACGACGCTGGGGTTGCACCACCAGTAATGTCGTTCATTAACTCATCAAGTGTGAAACCTACCGCCAATTTGGCTGCAACTTTGGCAATAGGGAAGCCCGTCGCTTTCGATGCAAGAGCCGAAGAGCGAGAAACACGTGGGTTCATCTCGATGATCACCATGCGGCCATCTTTCGGGTTGATACCAAACTGTACGTTCGAACCACCCGTTTCCACACCGATTTCACGCAGTACGGCTAGCGATGCGTTACGCATGATCTGATATTCTTTGTCAGTTAGCGTTTGCGCAGGAGCTACCGTGATCGAGTCACCCGTGTGAATACCCATTGGGTCAAAGTTTTCAATCGCACAGACTATGATGCAGTTGTCCGCTTTATCGCGAACCACTTCCATTTCGTACTCTTTCCAACCGATGAGTGATTCATCAATCAACAACTCGTTGGTTGGCGAAAGATCAAGGCCACGGCGGCAGATCTCTTCAAACTCTTCTTTGTTGTAAGCGATACCGCCGCCCGTTCCACCCATAGTAAATGAAGGGCGAATAATGCAAGGGAAACCCACCATCTCTTGAACGCGGTAAGCTTCTTCCATAGTTTTTGCCGTATCAGCGCGAGGACAAGCTAAGCCGATTGACTTCATCGCTTTATCAAAGCGAGAACGATCTTCCGCTTTATCAATCGCATCAGCCGTTGCGCCAATCATCTCAACGCCAAACTCAGCCAGAACACCATGCTTTTCCAGTTCAAGTGCACAGTTCAATGCAGTTTGGCCACCCATGGTCGGTAATACCGCGTCTGGGCGCTCTTTTTCGATGATTTTACGCACTACTTCCCAATGGATAGGCTCAATATAAGTCGCATCGGCCATCTCTGGGTCAGTCATGATAGTGGCAGGGTTCGAGTTGACCAAAATCACTCGGTAACCTTCTTCACGCAGGGCTTTACATGCTTGAGCGCCAGAGTAGTCAAACTCACAAGCCTGACCGATTACAATCGGGCCAGCACCTAGAATTAGAATACTTTTAATGTCAGTACGTTTTGGCATTGTCTACTACTCCGAATTACGCTGTGTGCTTTTTAATTAGTTCAATAAAATGGTCAAACAAAGGGGCGGCATCGTGCGGGCCAGGACTCGCTTCAGGGTGTCCCTGAAAGCTAAAGGCTGGCTTATCGGTGCGGTGAATTCCTTGTAGTGAACCATCAAATAGCGATTTGTGCGTTGCACGAAGCGTGATAGGCAGCGTTGCTTCATCAGCAGCAAAACCGTGGTTTTGTGCCGTAATCATCACCACATTACGATCCAAATCTTTCACTGGATGGTTCGCGCCATGGTGGCCAAATTTCATTTTTACTGTTTTTGCACCAGACGCCAATGCCAAAATTTGATGTCCTAAACAGATACCAAAAATAGGCAGTCCTTTCTCTAAGAACACTTTGGTTGCTTCAATCGCATAAGTACATGGTTCTGGGTCGCCAGGGCCATTTGATAAAAAGACACCATCAGGCTTCAGCGCTAGAACTTCTTCAGCCGAGGTTTGTGCTGGTACCACAGTTAGGCGGCATCCTCGGTCAACCAACATACGGAGGATATTGCGCTTTGCACCGAAATCGTAGGCAACAACGTGATAGGGCAACTCGCTGTCATCTTTCGCTTCAGGAAGTCCACCTTCGAGCGTCCACGAACCTTGTTTCCATTGGTACGCTTCTTTTGTTGTAACTTCTTTCGCAAGATCCATTCCTTTTAAACCGGGGAACTCTTTGGCTTTTACCAACGCCAATGCTTCATCTAAATGGTCACCTGCCATAATGCAGCCATTCTGAGCTCCTTTTTCACGCAAAATGCGCGTTAGCTTGCGCGTGTCGATATCGGCAATGCCCACAATATTTTGTGATTTAAGGTAGTCAGAAAGGGAAAGTTCATTACGGAAGTTAGAAGCGATAAGAGGGAGATCGCGAATCACAAGGCCTTGTGCATGGATAGAAGAGGATTCTTCGTCTTCGGAATTGGTTCCGGTATTGCCTATGTGGGGGTAAGTAAGAGTAACGATTTGTTGAGAATAGGAAGGATCAGTGAGGATTTCTTGGTACCCCGTCATCGAGGTATTAAAGACGACTTCACCAACGGATATTCCATCAGCGCCAATGGATACACCGTGGAACACCGTCCCATCTTCTAGGACTAACAGTGCTGACTTACTCAAGACAACCTCCAGAATAAAAATGCAAAAAATATAAATTAAACTGCAAATTTGTCTTCCTTAAGGCCATAGAGTCGCGCCATAGGGTGATTTAGACAAATTGGCGGTATTCTAATGACCACCATGATTACTGTCAACATTTCATAATAAATTAAGGCAACATTTAAAGCGTTAGAGATAAAAAGCGAACCTAAGACAGTAAAAAAATAGGTTTGATGAGTAAAAAAATGAGAATGGAGAATTAGAATCAGCAAACTGAAACTCTTTGATGCATTTTAAACAATCAACGATAAACAAAATCACGCAAACGTTAATCAAGCAGAGAATGAGTGCAATTTCAGAGATCTAAAACAAAAAGAAAGCAATACCAACTAAAAATACAACAAAAGTAAGTC
>NZ_NDIO01000369.1:0-2014 GCF_002241085.1 Vibrio sp. V03_P4A6T147 | reverse complement strand
TTCAAGTGTTGGTTACAGTTTATACAAAAGTTGCGAGTTCATACAGAGGCATACCTTATGCAACTTTCGTTGAAGTTGAACGCGGTAAAACCGTGTGGAAATTGAACAACGCGTATCGCAATATTGGGATAGCCGCGGACGCAAAGATTCTTAATTCGGAAATATTTTCTGATCAGATTTATTGTAAAGCTGAAAAGAAACTCAATAGACTGGTGTATCCTGACATCGAATTATAGATTGTGAGATAGCTAGCACCTGATCTTCGGTAAATCGACCCACTGGGTCGTATATTGCGGCGTTAACATCTTACGCCGCATTGACCACTTCTGAGATATCCCTTGTACCGCTAAAAATACAGTCTCACTCCCAAATCGATTGTTTAATGTGTCATACACATTCATAAGCTTAGGATTATTCGGAGTCAGATTAAAAAGATCAGGCTGCTCATGCTGTTCGTCAACTAAGTCAATCAGCCCAACACCAATTTTATAAAACCTCACATCCTGCTGGAATAACTGCTCAGCCAGTCGAGAGGCGGCTTGAGTTATCTGGGTCACATCAGCAGTTGGATACGCAAAACGATGAACCGCTCTACGTGCTATTGGAAGCGCGTCAAATGGTGAACTGTTAGCGAAACAGAGCATCACTCTACACAGTGACTTTTGTTTTCGAGCCTTGAAGGAAGCAATATTAGCGTGCGTACACAACGCTTGTTGCAACGACTCAAAGTCAGTAATTCTCTGTCCTGCACTTGTAGTGGCTTGTTTTCCGTCAATTTAAAGTGAAGATAAGTGTTGTTCGAGAAAGGCTTGAAGTTCAGCCTCAAACGCCTGAGCAAACAACTGTTGATCTCCCATTTTTCAAAGTTCATTCAACGGGTTCACTGGTTTATGAAGCTATGTAACGTTATTATGCTTGTCTATACAGTGCAACATGTTTATTTGTCTGGCGAGATCAATCAACAGGCTACACTACATTCCTTTCGATATACTAGAAATCACTTTAGCTCCTTTCCCCTTTGGAGGTTTATGAAAGATAGAAGTAAGTGCCGATATAAGTTTATCGAGATCGTTACGCAGAGGGATCTATGTTGATGGATGATTTAAGCTCTAATGAATCTTATATTGCCCATCCAGATATCGAGCATGGGCACCACCAAAGCGTTTATGTTCACTTAAAAGCGGTTAGCGAATTAGCTGGCAGGCTTGCTGCAAAAATAGGTTTTGCCGAGCAAGGGAAACTGATTGGCTTAATGCATGACTTTGGTAAATACAGTAATGCATTCCAAGATTACATGCGTCTGATTATTGCAGAGCAAACAGGCTATAACCCAGATAATGACGAGGGTAGCTCTGAAAGTTCAACGAGCAGAAGCTTAAAAGGTAAAATTGACCACTCGAGTGCAGGCGCACAGTGGATTTTCAACTCACTTTTCCCTCATTACTTGAAGTTAAAACAACAAGACCAAGCACTTGCCCCTTACGGTTTAGCAATTACTCAAGCTCTAAGCATGTGTATTGCCTCGCATCATAGTGGATTGATTGACAGTTTGTCAGAAAATGAAAATGTTTTTGCAAACAGGATTAAAAAGCATGATGAACTAACCCATCAAAAAGAATGCACTAAAAACGCTGATCCTGATTTATTTTCACAAGCGCAGTCACTCGCAAGTTTTCAGTTTATCTCAGAAAGTAGTCAAAACCTGAAAAGTATGTTCGATAGGGTTGTCCTTTCAGCCATTGAACATGATTACTACCTTGGCATGTTTACTAAAATGCTGTTCAGTTGTTTGATAGATGCCGACCGAATTGACAGCGCCGACTTTGAGCAGCCAAGCAACAAACCTGAGCGTTTTAAGCAACCTGATTGGGCTTTTGCTTGCGATAAAATTGAAAGCTTCATCTCACGATTTGAGCAAGTCAATCCCATCGACCATATTCGCGCTGAAATATCAGACAACTGTTTTAATCGCGCACAAGGCGAAACGGGCATTTACAGTTTGACTGTCCCAACG
>NZ_NDIO01000131.1:0-2017 GCF_002241085.1 Vibrio sp. V03_P4A6T147 | reverse complement strand
GTTCCAGCTTGGGTGGCTTTAATGTCTTGTGTTTGTTTATTCAAGATAAATTTGGGATCCCTGTTGGCAAAAGTCAGTTGGTTATAGATTGCTCAATTTTAGCTGCTTCTGCCTTTTTTGTTTCGTTTTCCATTGCCACACTGTCTGTGCTCGGGGCTGTCTCACTTAACCTTGTGTTAGCAATGAATCATAAACCCACACGATATAGCGTGACTTACCCTTAAGCTGTCGCAATATCCATAAGTTTAAGAAGAGATAAAAACACAACCAAATTTAGCCTTAATTCTTACACCGTAAATACCCTCCATTATTTTTATTTAAATATTAGCTAGCTCTTATGTAACGGTCGTCTAACAAGGTGACCACATTAAGTTAATGCAGTAATAGCAAGTGATTACATCACCTTATCCGACTCTCGGTACTCCATCTCAAATTGAAAAACCCAAAATACAGTCACTCATTCCGTATATCACACATCGCGTCTTATTTTTGATGCACCTGATCAGTTGAAGTCGTCGGAGCTTAATATGAGAATGCACTGCTAAAAAATAATTATTATTCGTTACCTTAATAATTGAGCGGTTAGGAGCTTCTACAATGGGTGAAAGAGGAAGGATCCGTATTTCTAACTATCAAGGTAAATTTTTCTACCGCCTGATAGATTGCTTAGTAATACTGATCACAATGTATATTACACTAAAGTTTCACTCACATATCGTTACGATGTCTTATATATCTGTGGGACTTTTAGGGGTTATTTTTTATTCATTTATTGCTGAAAGCCTTGATATATACAGCGGTTGGCGAACCACAAAACTTAGAGTTTTAACTCTACACACTGCTTTTTGTTGGGCTTCAACTGTTGGCTGCTTAACTTTAGTTGGTTATTTCACAAAAACTGGAAGCGATTTCTCACGTTTAATTTTAGGTTTTTGGTTTGTCGGATCATTTATTTTATTACTGCTTTGGCGCTTCGTCGCATTTACAGTCATTTACTATCTACATAAAAAAGGTTATCACACCACTAAAGCTGTCATTATCGGCATGACACCGCAGGGCCTAGAACTATCGAAAAATCTCATCAATAACCCTGAGTTAGGTATTAAACTGACTGGCTTTTACGATGATAGGGGTGATGAACGTATCGCAAGTGATATTCCAGTGCTCGGTAAAGTTAATGATGCATTAACACTCGCCAAAAACGGTCAAGTAAAAAGTGTGTACATAGCACTACCAATGCAAGCCCAGCATCGAATCAGCAAGATTCTAGAGGCCTTTTCGGATAGCACAGTAAATACCTATATTGTGCCGGATTTTTTCACCTTCAATTTATTGCATTCACGTTGGTATACCATTGGCGATGTTAATGCTTTTAGTATTTTTGATACACCGTTCAATGGGTTAGGT
Source organism: Vibrio sp. V03_P4A6T147 (assembly GCF_002241085.1). Classification (NCBI taxonomy): domain Bacteria; kingdom Pseudomonadati; phylum Pseudomonadota; class Gammaproteobacteria; order Vibrionales; family Vibrionaceae; genus Vibrio; species Vibrio sp. V03_P4A6T147. Next base: position 610 of record NZ_NDIO01000131.1, on the reverse strand, counting down.
ACGTGGCTAAAACGTTTTGAAGATTTAGTCTTAAGTAGTCTTATCTTGATTTTAATCAGTCCTGTCCTTATTGCAGTTGCAGTAGGCGTGAAACTCAGCTCACCAGGTCCCATTATTTTCAAACAGATGCGTTATGGGCTGGATGGAAAGTCTATCAAAGTATGGAAATTCAGAAGCATGCGTGCCATGGACAATGGGAACAAAGTGACACAAGCAACAAAAAATGATCCCCGAGTGACTCCTTTTGGTGCGTTTATTCGGAAGACATCATTAGATGAGCTACCACAGTTTATTAATGTGCTACAAGGTCGAATGTCTATTGTCGGCCCTCGCCCTCATGCCGTAGCGCACAACGAAGAGTATCGAACGATCGTTAACCGCTACATGCTGAGACATAAAGTAAAACCAGGAATTACTGGCTGGGCACAAATTAATGGCTGGCGTGGTGAAACCGATACGCTAGATAAAATGGAAAAACGTGTCCAATTTGATTTGGACTATATACACAGATGGTCGTTGTGGTTCGACATCAAAATCGTATTTCTCACCGTATTTAAAGGATTTGTAGGCAAGAATGCTTACTAGAATGGATAAAGTATACTCATATGAA
>NZ_NDIO01000402.1:0-2027 GCF_002241085.1 Vibrio sp. V03_P4A6T147 | reverse complement strand
TTATCTGGAACATCAATATAATAGAGTTGTTCACTGTACTGCTCACCCGACAAGGTAACACTTTGCCCTAACACTAAATGATTCATCGTGTCTTCTGGTTGAATTGGCGGCACAGTCGGATCTTCTGGATTACCACTGTCCGTTGTCAAAGTGTCTAACCAAGTTGAAAATTCGCTGTCTAGGCTTTTGCCGATCCATTTCACTTGCTCAGCCCATGCTTTGAAATCGCCACTACGTGATAGCGCTAGCAGTTGATCCACTTCATTGGGATGGTTTTCCAGCATAAAACGAACCGCTAAATAGCCCCAGCGATAAATTTGATTGGTGTCATTTTGATAAGTAGTGGCTAGCACTTGCGTGAGGCTCAGTTTTTTCTCAGCAATTAAGTCTACCGCCGCTTGGTAGCCTTTTTTATAGTGCATGTATTCAGCGAAGCCTTCCAACCACCACACGATATGGCCTTCACTTAAATTGAGAGAAAATGAACCGTATTGATTGTAGCGTCCGTCCAAATAATGCACATATTCATGCTCTAAATTGAGAATAGACAACGCCTCATCCTGCGCATATCGGTAAGCGACAAAGCGCGCTGTGTTGTTGGCATCAGCCGGGTTGCCTTCAAGGTATTGCCCGCCGTTGTTGGTAGTATTGCCAAACAAGAAGTTGGAATAACTGACATAACTTTCGTTGCTATCAAATACCACCACTTCCACTTGTTGATTAAGATCATCGGCCACGGGCGTGAAACCCGTGTTGGCAACGGTATGAAAATCCGCTTCTTTCTCATTCAAAATGCCACACGCTTGCTCTGCTTGCTGAGGTGTTAAGCCTTGCGAGCGGATAATAGCAGGCCCATCACATTGATGGCGATTTGGCATGATACGCTGTTCAAGTTGCTGCTTAGCTTGCGTTAAATTAAGCGCTTCCAATGTCTCTGCCGCATAGTAAGAAAGCATTTCAACCGCAGCAATCCAGAGTTTATCGCTACGTCCACCCAGCGGGTAACGCTCCAATACTTTTTCTAAAATCGCAATGACTCGAGTTTTGGTGTTTGGGTAAGGGCTAACCAGTAAGCGCCCCGTTTCACGCACCGCATTGTACAAAATGAAATCGGCATTGGTTCCTAACGCCCAATCATGCTCAGTGGCAAAACGATACAGTGTCTCCAAATATTCTGGATGGGCTTCAATGTCTTGATAAAAATCATCACGCGAAGCATGGCCGCTCATGGATCGAAATAAGTTATTTAAACCATCAACAAACTGCACATCTTGCGCCGTTTGTGGGTTAAAGGCGTCCAATAGCACGATGAAATTCGCCATCGTTGAAGGTAGGCGTTTCACGTTATCGACCATTAACGTTAAGCTCGACATGGCCGCCACTTGTTCACGACCTAAGCTCAAACTATAAGGCGATAACATAAACTGGTTGATCGTATCCGCAATCGCATTACTCAATTGATCCGAATAATCGCCAAACTCTTGCTTTACACCATAGCGCACATAATAAGCGGCACGGATAAACTCCCCCAAATTAGCAATAGATTTGGCTTGCGCTTCTGTTCCTTGATATTGCGAAACCTCTAACGCCAGCGCTCGGTTAATACTGTCTATACTATTTTCACTGTATAGACCCAAGATGGCTTTACTATCGGTATAAAACCACGAGTTATAACAGGCTGGTTGTGCATTTTTAATCGCTAAAATTGGCTCTTGTGCTTGTGTGATATCGCTAAACTGGCAGACATCTGATGCATAAGAAAAAGACGGTAATCCTGCTAACGATAATGCCAATAATAAAGCGTTAGGTTTGAGACGAGGGGAATGAATAGATGGAACAGGCGCAATACGCATAGTAACGACTCTCTATAGATCATAGAAATAAATGAGTCGCGGTTTATATCAGAATCACATTAATAAAATGAAACTTGGCGCATAAAAACCAAGATCTTACTTCAAAAAAGAATTGCTCTCATGAGAGAGCAATCGATTAACCAATAGATCTTATATATCAATACATTACTAATT
>NZ_NDIO01000182.1:0-2064 GCF_002241085.1 Vibrio sp. V03_P4A6T147 | reverse complement strand
CAACTACACCGTGCGATGGTTTGAGAATATGGTCATAGGCAAAGTCGATATTCATCGGCTTAAACGAGCACGTTGGCTGGTGAAGACCTTACTCTTCTTGGTGTTAGTGTTGACTCTGCTAATGATGTGGGGCGTGGAACTGCGTGGGTTACTGGTTGTTGGCTCATCACTTTTTGCGTTGCTTGGCGTCGGTTTGTTTGCAGGTTGGTCTTTGCTGAGCAACGTCACCTCATTTCTGGTTTTATTTGTACAAAACCACTGTCGCATCGGTTTATGGGTGCGAGTGGTGGATGGCGCAAATTTTGTTGAAGGTAAAATCGTCGACATGAATCTACTCAATGTCGTATTAGAGAATGTTGATGGCAATACAGTGCTCTATCCAAACAACCTCTTTATTGTTCGCCCTGTAATTGTATTAAACAAAACTCCAGAAAAAGCCGTGAAAAAAATCGAGAAGAAACAACTTCCTATCGGAGTAAAACGTTGAACGAATATCAAGACCTTTCACTGCATATTGAAACGATTTCAAAAGCCGATGAGCAGCAACAAATCGACTTACTCGGCGAGTACGTGGAAAGTGGGCTTGATGAAAGCTCGATCGCAATCATTTTAGAAGCTTTTCCTGTCGAGCAGCGGGTACGTCTGTGGCGTAGCCTACCCTTAGAGCTACACATTGATGTACTGACAGAGATGCGTGCTGAAGTACGTTTTTCTATCATCAACGCACTGTCAGAAATAGAACTAAAACTGACTCTCGCCAAGCTCGATAACTTGTCTCTGCTCGAATGGGCCGATTCCCTGCCTGATGAAATCATCAGTGAAGCGCTGCGCTTAATTAGTCGCGACGAGCTTGAATTGTATGATCAAGCCAATGCCTATGAAGATACTGAAGTTGGCCACTGGGCAAACCGTAAAGTGTATACCTTGCCTTTCAGCATCAGTGTCGACAAAGCCAAGATACTATTGGAGAAATATCATTATGACTCTCCACAACATATCTATTTGATCAACAAAGCAAAAAAATTCCAAGGTATCGTGAGTTATACAGAAATTTTGCTTGCTGAAAGCAAAACTTTACTGAAAAACATCAAGCAAGATGATCTCTTTACGCTGAATGCTCACCAGTCACTTTCTGAAGCAGTAGAAGCGTTAGAACATTCCCAATTGCCGACTGTCGCCATCATTGATAACCATGAAATCTTAGTGGGTGAAATTGACTGGCAATTTGCCCTGAGTACACAACGAGAGATTTACGAATCGCGCTTAATGGCCGGTACGGGTATGGATGAAGGAGATGACTTATTTGCACCCATCATTAAAAGTTCCAAAAAACGAGGCCTTTGGCTCGGGATCAACCTGCTGACCGCCATCCTCGCTTCGGTCACTATAGGTATGTTTGAAACGGTCATCTCGCAAGTTGTCGCGTTAGCGGTATTGATGCCAATTGTTGCCTCGATGGGCGGTATTGCGGGAAGTCAAACCTTAACCTTGATGGTACGTGCCATGGCATTGAACCAAATTACACCGGGTAACCGTTTTGCGTTGCTCAAAAATGAAATTGGTATTGGTTCCATTAACGGTTTGTTATGGGCGTTGATCATTGGTGCCTTGGCAGGGCTCTGGTTCCAGTCAGCGATGATTGGCGCCACCATTTCACTGGCCATTGTTGTAAATATCATTACCGCCGCGCTGTTTGGGGTACTCATCCCGATCACGCTTGATAAGTTTAAGCTTGACCCAGCATTAGCGGGCTCTGTCATCTTAACCACAGTAACGGATGTTGTCGGCTTCTTTGCCTTCTTGGGCACAGCAAGTTTAGTGATGTTGTAGCTTTCCAAACCGCTTGAAGCGGCTTACATCAAAAACGGCAACTTTAAACAGGAAAGGAATGTCATTTCAGACAATTGAATAAACTAACTTACTAGTAAATTAAAATATTCTAGTAAGTTAGAGTGGAATTAAACATTCGGTCTGTTATAAAATCCACAATAAAATTATAATTTCCATTCTTACAATTGGAGATTGCTATTATGATTAGAAGTGTTTTTTATATCTTAATTTTTA
>NZ_NDIO01000404.1:0-2086 GCF_002241085.1 Vibrio sp. V03_P4A6T147 | reverse complement strand
AAAATCATGAAAATACAATAAGTTAATAAAAGAAAACTGAATACATACCAATTTCACCTCGTGATTTCGAACGCATTATAAAGGAATTCTTTTTGTGACGTAACACCAAAAGCAACCGTTTGCGTCATTTTTTTTGTCAAATTTGAAATACAGCCACATTAGCGTGGTCGCCGACACTTTTTCATCCGTTTTTGATCTGAAACTTTGCCAATATGGCCGCCTTTGATATAAAGGCAGTAATTGATGTAAGAGATCGCTCATAAATGCCAAAGTATTATCTGATTCAGCTTCATCGCTCATTGTCCATTTTCCTACTCACTCTTTTTGTCGTCGGTTGCCAAATCGATTCAGATCCTAAAAGCGAGCTTGACCATATTCGTGAACGTGGCGTATTGCGAGTGGGTACGTTGAACAATCAACTCTCCTACTACATTGGCCCAGATGGCCCTGCAGGGCTGGACTACGAACTAGCACGCGAATTTGCCAATCAGCTTGGGGTTAAACTAGAGATGAAACCCGCTTATCGGTTGTCTAGTCTCTTTCCTGCACTGAAAAATGGGGAAATCGACGTTGTTGCAGCAGGGTTAAGTCAATCGAATCAACGCTTGAATGAGTACAGAACAGGGCCCGCTTATTACTATGTCAGCCAACAAGTCGTCTATAAGAAAGGCAACTGGCGTCCAAGAAATTTAAAACAATTACTGGAAAAACAACCGGAACTGATTGCTGGTCATGAAGGTGACAGCGTTTTTTCTATCGTGAATGAATCCCACTTTGAAAATACGCTCAGCGACATTAAACAGATCTACCCAGAGTTTCAGTACAATGTGAATAATAACGCCGACGTTAACGACCTTTTAAAACAGGTTTCGAATGGCGAACTGCTATTTACCATGGCTGATTCGGTCGAAGTCTCGCTGTCGCAGCGAATCTACCCTGACTTAGCCGTCGCCTTTGAATTAACTGAAGATCAGCCTATCGCTTGGTATATGCGTCGTTCTGAAGATGAAAGCTTATACGCCTTGATGATTGAGTTTTTTGGCAACCTTAAACAATCTGGTCAATTAGCGGCCTTGGAAGAGAAATATATTGGTCACGTGGGCACGTTTGATTATGTCGATACGCGCGCTTTTATTAGAGCACTCGATGTCCGCTTACCAAAATGGGCCCCTCTTTTCCAACAATATTCTGACGAGTTTGATTGGCGATTGATTGCCGCCTTAGCTTATCAGGAGTCTCACTGGAATCCGTTAGCTAAATCCCCCACCGGGGTCCGCGGTATGATGATGTTGACTCTCCCTACGGCAAGAAGTGTTGGTGTCGCCAATCGACTCGATCCGGAACAATCGATTCGTGGTGGTGTCGAATACCTGCGTCGGATGGTACAGCGTATACCAGACTCCATCCCAGAACATGAGAAAATTTGGTTTGCTCTCGCTTCCTATAACGTCGGCTATGGGCATATGATGGATGCAAGACGCTTAACCAAGCAACAAGGTGCGAACCCTGATTCATGGACTGAAGTCAAAGAACGCCTCCCTCAACTGAGACAAAAGAAATACTTCAGCCAGACTCGATATGGCTACGCGCGAGGTGACGAAGCCAAGGCCTACGTTGAAAACATTCGTCGCTATTATCAAAGTATTATTGGCCATGTTGATCAACAAAAGCAGATAGACAATAGTTCAGGTACTGATGATTTGGTTGTGATCAGTATTGAGGAGGAGGAGGCCGCGTTGGAAGCTATGGAATCGGCCGATGAGGCGCAAGATAATCAGTATCTCGACCCCGTAGCTCAATAAGCATAATAATAGCTAAATCTTCTACGTTGAACGAAAATTGCACACTTGATTTCCAAGTGTGCAGCCCATACATCAAAACGTGAAAAAGATCGTTTCCTAAGTTTCATATTATGGTAACAATCCTGCACTATAAAGGCAGATTAAGATTGTCATAAGGCACCCTAAACCATTAGGGATCATTGTCAAAACTCAGCAGTAGGAGGTTGTTTATGCTTAAACGTAAAAAGCTATCAAAACACCTTAATAAAACGGTGGCAGCGAACCGTCGTAAGCGTATGTTATCC
>NZ_NDIO01000029.1:0-22526 GCF_002241085.1 Vibrio sp. V03_P4A6T147 | reverse complement strand
CCCCATAACGACTGACACCAAACAGCCAACACCGCTGGCGATCTATTACCGCCAGCGTTTAGAAAAATCACGTAACCCTATAGAGGTAATGGCGATTTTAGCTCTGATTCATTTATGTCACTGGTGACCATGAATAAAGGCATCTTGCATACCCTAAACTCTTGAGTTAGCTATGCTCCTGTTACCCCCAACTGCATAATTGCAGGATGCCTTTCCTTTTCGATGCACATCACTTTTTCTTCGTCCTACTTTTCATCTTTATCGTAAACGACTACCATGACATCGCTTTTTTAAAGCCAATTTATAGTTTAAATTCTCAGGGCGGGGTGAAATTCCCCACCGGCGGTGTGTTTGTTTTTTCAGTTGAGAAGGCAGATGAGCCCGCGAGCGCTCGATGTATCGAGGTCAGCAGATCTGGTGAAAAACCAGAGCCGACGGTTATAGTCCGGATGAGAGAGAATGAAGAGACGCCAGTTAGTTCGCTAGCTGGTGCAATTTGTTTTGGATTTGATCCCTCATAGCAGCCCTGATTCTGGTGATTTTTTAGGAGTACAACCATGAATCAGCTATCTCTACTTGCCAAATTTGGCGACCCTATTACTCGTGTTGAAAACGCACTGTCTGCGCTTAAAGAAGGGCGAGGCGTGTTGTTGCTTGATGATGAAGATCGTGAAAATGAAGGCGATATCATTTATGCGGTTGAGTCACTGACCACACAACAAATGGCACTGATGATCCGTGAATGCAGTGGCATCGTCTGCCTATGTTTGACCGATGAACAGGCTAATCAACTACAACTGCCCCCGATGGTAATGCATAACAATAGCGCAAACCAAACCGCTTTTACTGTCTCGATTGAAGCAAAAACAGGTGTAACTACGGGCGTTTCAGCGCAAGACCGAGTGACCACAATAAAAACCGCGGCCCGCTTTGATGCTAAAGCCGATGATCTTGCACGCCCCGGCCATGTCTTCCCACTTCGCGCTCGGGCGGGGGGTGTTTTGGCTCGTCGTGGGCATACAGAAGGGACGGTTGATCTTATGCAAATGGCGGGTTTAATGCCTGCGGGCGTATTGTGTGAACTCACCAATCCTGACGGTTCCATGGCCAAAACACCCGAGATCGTTGCGTTCGGGCAAAAGCACAATATGCCTGTATTGACGATTGAAGATATGGTGCTGTATCGAACAAGGTATGATTTCAAATTAGCCTAACTGTGATGGCCCAGAGAGATAAAGCTTCTTTGGGCCAGTCGGCATCTTCTCTATTGCTCTACATCTAGTAAAATAGATAGGTGTCCGATCGCTCTTCTGCTACAGTGGCGCGCTATTTCTTCACAGTCTGTCATCTTGATGGCACTGGAAATCTAACCCTAGGATCTATTTTGACCAATAACGATATTTTACGCCGTATTCGCTACACTTTTGATTTTAAAGACTCAGCTATGGTTGAGATTTTTGCTGCGGCGGACGGCTGCGTTACTCAAGAGCAAGTGACTACTTGGCTAAACAAAGAGACGGAATCTGTGTTGAGTGATGTGGATCTAGCGATATTTCTCAATGGCTTAATCAATACAAAGCGTGGTAAACGCGATGGTGAACAACCTCAGCCTGAAACACGCTTAACCAATAATATGATTTTCATGAAATTGCGTATTGCGCTGGATATGAAAGCAGAAGATATTTTAGACACATTAGCTTTCATCGATTTTCGTTTAAGTAAGCACGAGCTCAATGCATTTTTCCGCAAGCCTGACAATAAACACTACCGTGAATGTAAAGATCAGATCCTGCGTAACTTTTTAATGGGTGTTCAGCGTCAACTGCGCCCAGAAGATAAACGCGAATATCAAGAAAAAATCGATTAAACCAAAGAAATCTCCTGTAAGTCATTAGGGATCTCTTCATTGAAAAAAGCCATGTCGACATGGCTTTTTTACTTAGTGATCAACGATCTTCATTCTGACGCTTACAAGTCTCAGTTTTACCTCTTCTTGCTAAACTTTAAAGCGGTCCACCAACTCATAGAGTTCGTTGGCTCGGCTATTCAGCTGTTGGCTACCCGCTTGGTTCTGATTAGCCAGTTCAGCCGATTGACTACTTTGATCAGATATCACCACGATACGCTCTGATATCTCTTGCCCAACAATACTTTGCTCTTCTGTTGCAGTTGCGATCAGTGCGTTCATATCCATAATCGTGGCAATAGAGTCTTGAATTTTTTGTAATGCTGTCGATGCGGCATTGGCTTTTTCTACGGTGCTTAAGCTACGACTTTGGCTTGAATCCATCGCTTTAACTGCGGCATCAGAGGCATTTTTCAGTTGCCCGATCATGGCATGAATTTGCCCTGTACTGTCTTGGGTACGGCTGGCTAATTTTCGGACTTCATCCGCTACCACGGCAAATCCTCGTCCTTGCTCGCCCGCGCGAGCCGCTTCAATCGCTGCGTTTAACGCCAGTAGATTGGTTTGTTCCGCAATATCTTGGATAACCGCAAGTAGAGACGAAATGTTTTTCACATCGCCTTCCAGTTTTGAAATCACAAGGCTCGCTTCAGCGACCTCTTTGGCGAGATCCTGTACCGATTGTGCGGCTGAATCAACAATTTCATGGGCATCTTTGGCGTTGTCGTCAGCATCTTTTGCCGATTGAGCGGCATGGTGGGCGTTGTTCGAGATCTCTGTTGCAGTCGTGGTCATTTCTGTCATCGCTGTCGCTACTTGATCGGTCTCTTCACGTTGCCCTGATGCAATGGCGTCAACTTGTTGTGCTCGTTGTGTCATGTCATTGGTTTCATCCACAACCTGTTGCCCAACTTGGTGCACGCGCGCAATGATACTTTGCAAGCTGGAGACAAAGGCATTGAAGTTATCACTTAATCTTGCAAATTCAGGGGCGTTGAATTTTTCCATTCTTGCAGTTAAATCAGCGTCACCGCTTGCAAATGAACGAATCGATAAATCAAATAGCTCGAGAGGACGCATGATACTGCGATTTAAAATGATGGCGAAAAAACCGACGATGAGGATAATGATCAAGCTCATCAAACCGATATTGACTAAACTGCTTTGCATATTTTCCGCAGCGAGTGTTTCCATGTTGGCGATTACGGCATCAATGTCATCGGTGTAAAAGCCAGTGCCTATCGTTAGATCCCATTGTGGTAAATAGGTAGAATAGGCCAATTTAGGTAGTGGTGTCGTCTCTCCCGGCTTGGGGAAATAGTAGGTAGTGAACTTATCTACTTTGGCATTTTTGATTAAATCTTGGATTAAATAGTTGCCATGCGTATCTTGCATGTTCCAAAAGTTATCGCCTAAACCAGCATTACTTTGGCCCAGTAGTAGTCGATCCCCTTTGCTATTGTAGCCAAAGATATAGCCACTATTTTCAAACGCGATGTCACGCAGTATGGTGATGGCTTCGCTGAGGGGAGCGTTCTTTTGTTTGAGTGATTTGAGCGCTGTATCGGCAATTTGCAGATATGAACGCAGCTCATTTTGTTTCATCTCCATCATGCTAGCGCGGGTAGCAGCCATTTGTTCGTGATTCAGTTTTTGTGTTTCTGAAAAACTGAGATACATCATACTTAACGAAATAATCAGTAGCGGAACAATGGATAGCACGTAGAGTCTTTGGCGAATAGTCAGGCTCATGGTTATTTCCTGTTGTTATGTTATTGGCCTTGGTACTTTAACTGACGGTTGACATGCTCGTTGTTGTTATAAATATAGCTTAGCTAAGTTTGCGGCACCGCGTCCTACAAAGAGCATATTTTCATATGAAAAATGGGTGTTATGTCAAATTGGAATGCTAAGTAGAGTTGTTATGCCCTCTATGACTTGCCAGTGGCTTTCATTTCACCGGTTTAAGCTTAATTTCTATATAGAGTATAGATAGGCTGTGATATACTCCGCGCCCACTTTACTTTCGAAGAGCCAGTGACCATGAGCCTGAAAAATGAAATTCAACAACTCAATAACCGTTTAGATACGTGTCGCCATAAGCTCGATGCGGCTAAAGGTCGTGGCGATCAAGTAATGATCAGCAAATTTACCGATGAAGTAGAACAACTGACGAAAAAGCTCGCTCAAGCAAAACACAAGCAAAATTATACGGTGAGCAAAGAGCGTAAGAGTTTGCTCGATATGCCATTTTCTCGTGAGTTGACCAAAGCCGAACAGGCGGATTTAGGTCAATTGAAAAAGTCAGTTAAAGGTTTAATCGTGGTACACCCGATGACAACAATGGGCAAAGAACTGCGTTTAGAAGTGATGACTGGTTTCGCTCCAAAAACCTTCTAACCATCATTTTTACGACAGAAAAGAGCCAGATAATCTGGCTCTTTTTGATCGTACCTGCGACTCAATAGCCCATAAGTTGCAATAAATTCTCAGCGGTGTGGATTGCCTCTTTGCGGTTAGCAATATTCAGTTTTTGGTATAGGTTGCGGATGTGGGTTTTGATGGTGGTTCCTGCGACATCCAGCTCTTGTGCAATTTGCTCATTGCTAAACCCAGAGTAAATAAGCCCCAAGACTTGCCATTCACGTTGAGTGAGTGGGCTGGTACGAACCAGCTCAGGAATATTTGGGTGATTAACCAGCTTCTCAACAAACTCTTCGTCGAAATGGACTGATCGGCTGCGCTGAGTGGTAGAGATCTCTTTCATTAACTGTTGTGCGCGGTGGCGTTCCAGATCTCCCAATTCGGATCGGCTAGAGAGTTTTTCCAACAAGTGGCCGATCTGCGAACCATCGATTAAAAAGTTACCCACCATACCCGTCTGATTGGTTAGCTGTAGGGCCTCTTTGAGTTTTTCTTTCGCCACTTCTTCGTTGTGCACTGTGGTGGCTAGAACGGCTTCGAGGATCAAATTACGGTTTAGGTCAGTAATCAACTGATAAGTTTGCGCTTCGTGCTGCATAAACGTCAAAGTTTGAGTCGCATCTTCCAAATGACCTAAGTGAATCTGAACTCGAGCAATATTACGCCATTGAAGCTGTGAAAAGTGATTGCATGCTTTTTCTGGTCGAATGGTGGTCTTGAGCCACTGCAACATTGCTTCATCATTGCCACGAGCTTGCCAAAATAGAATCAGTGAGAGCGAAGCATTCGCCGTCCAGTCTACGTGATAAGTCGATTGTTTCAGTAAGTGCTGTATTTGTTCGATGAACTTACCCGCTTTATCGAGTTCACCACGGCCAATAGCAATACGTGCCAGCATCGAATAACTGTGCAGATGCTTGCTGGGAGAGTGGTTGCCCAATACGCGTAGTCCTTTATAAGCGCACTCTTCCGCTTCATCCAAGCGGTTCCAGCACCACAGGATTTGGGCACGTATCCGTAGTAAGAACTCATGCAATGGCACTTGCTGTAATTGCTGCTCTTCAATTAATTTGAAGGCAATATCTTGTACTTCAAAAGCGGCTTGCACATAACCTTGGGCAATCAAGATCTCGCTTTGCTGTAGTAATGCCCATAGCGCTTGATGGTAAACCTGATACTGGCGTGCCAGCTTTTCGGTTTGTTGCATCATCGAGAGTGCACGGCTTAATTGACCGAGCACGTGGTTCACTTCGCCGACGACTGAAGTGGCGACAATACGACTGCGGTAAACGGTGTGATCCAGTTGGCTTAGCGCTAATTCCGCCAGTTCTAAGGCTTTTTCTGGCTCATTTTGGTTGATCGCGACTTGAGCACGCAGGGCATTGAATTCGCCTTGTTCTTTAGTGCTGAGCTGAACATTGAGCGCTTTCATCTCGTTGGTCGATTTGGTCAGCAGATCCCCAACGTCAAAGTAGCGGTGCTGACTTTGAGCCAGCCAAGCTTGTAGCATACACAGTTTAGGCTCGCGATAGAGTTGGGCCGGAGAGAGTTGGTTAATGGCCTCTTCGAGAGCCAAAAGCTCGCCTTGGTTGAACATCTTCCAGCCAAATTGCGTCAAGATAGTAGCGAGTAAGTCAGTATCGTTGGCGAGCGTGGCGTGACGCAACGCTTGATGAGGTGTGGCTTCTTGCAACCAAGCGTGCGCGGCGGCACGGTGTAGATCGTGTTCCTGCTGCGGGATGCGCGCCAAGCGTTCATGAGAGAGGAATTCCGCAAATAAGTTGTGGAACCGGTACCAGTTGTGCTCACCTTCCAGTGGATAAATGAATAAACCATAGCGGTTGAGCGACTCAATCATGCTCAGCGCGTCGTCACGTTTGGTGAGTGCAGAGACTAACACGTCATTAAAGTGATCGAGCACCGAGCATTGCATCAAAAATTGGCGCGTTTCTTTATCCAGCAGATCAAACACTTCCTCAACTAAGTAATCCCATAAATGCGCATGATTAAACTGCGATACCGACTCCGCTGTCTGCGCCAACGTGCGCTTTTGGTGCTGTGCTTGTAAGGCAATCAATTGCAGTGCAGAGGGCCAGCCTTCGACATAGGTGCACAAGTTGTTGGCAGTATCATCATCCACGCCATCAGAGACCCGTTGATTAAAGAAGCGTGTTGTTTCTTCGGTATCAAAGGCGAGTAGCTCATTACCAATTTCGATCATCAAATCGCGTACGCGCAAGTTGGCCGTACCTAATGGGGGTGTGGCACGGCTAGTGACGACCAGCGTTAGGTTGTCTGGCATGTGTTTGAGGAAAAAGCGCATCGCTTCGTGGATATCGTCATCGGCGATCAAATGATAATCATCGAGAACCACATAGCACTCTTTGTTAAAGCCAGACATTTCCGAAAACACTTCACTAAATAGCGAGTGTAAAGAAGAGAACTGGCGTCGCTCGGCCAGTTTTTGGGCATTTGGACAACTTTGCTGAGTCGCTTTATTAATCGCTTGCAGTAAGTAGTTGATAAATCGGAACGCATCATTGTCGCTTTCATCGATGCTATACCAACCCACATTGGTCTTGTCTGATAACCATTGCGCTGCCATGGTGGTTTTTCCATAACCAGCAGGCGAGCGAAATAGCACGAGTTTGTAGCAAGGTGCTTGGGCAAGCAGCTCTAACACACGCGGGCGAACGATGGCGTTGTGTAGGCGGCCGGGACGAGTAAGCTTAGAAGGTATCCACATCTTCCAGATTCCATTTATTGTTCTTGTTACTGACTTAAAAGCTGATCGCAGCTTTGGAGGTGCTTAGTAAGAAGAGCATCATTATTTAGGAGTACACAAGTGAACTATCACTCATTTTGTGTGGATGTTACTTGATGTCGTGACGCACGTTTATTGATCCATCCCGAGATTCTTGCAGGATTCACATTTACTCATCATCTACGCCCTGTAATTGTGACTTTAATCACTAAAACTTCTTTGTTATGCGCTATATAAAAACTGAGCATGTACAAAATCTCATGTAATTTGTAAATGAAGCTCATTTTTTTGAGAGCCAATTCTCATATTGAGAGATTGATATTCCTGATCGAAACCTTAGCGTCATGAGCGGTATTTAGGCTAGTGAGCAAGGTGATGTGATCACAATCACTGCTTATGAACCGCTATGTGCAACGAATGAGAGATAGATCACTGCGACTCTGGTGCTCGCCCTCTACGCCCTGAGCCCTCCTCCTAAACGAGGTCATTTTTAGGAGGATGCCGACCTTGCGTAGCTGATGCACGATATGCCGAAGATGAATTAAAACGACTAAGTGAGATTTCGCTAATGAAACCTACGCAACAGAAGAAGTTTGATAAAGCTTCGTTCCAAGACAACGTAAAGAAACACCTGACTGCCACCTACGCTACCACCATTGAAAATGCAGATAGCCGTTCATGGTATCTCGCAATGGGGCGCGCACTGGCTGAATTAACGATGTTTGATCTACTCGAAACTGAGCAAGACGAGCGCATTGTTAACGCTAAGGGTCTGAACTACTTATCACTTGAGTTCTTGATTGGCCGTTTAACGGGCAACAACCTCATCAGCATGGGCCTGTATGAGCAAATCACGGAAGCGATGGCTGATTTAGGTCAGAACCTAACGGATTTATTAGAAGAAGAACGTGACCCATCCTTAGGTAATGGTGGTTTAGGGCGACTTGCGGCATGTTTCATGGATTCGTGCGCTGCGCAAGAGTACCCAACCGTAGGTTATGGTTTACATTATGAATATGGTTTGTTTAAGCAATCTTTTAGTGAGGGCCACCAACAAGAAGCTCCTGATGAGTGGCGTTGTGTTGAAGGCTACCCGTGGGAAGTGGCACGACCACACCTAGCACAAGAGATTGGTTTTTACGGCCATGTTGACGTTATCAATGACAATGGCGTGGAAAAACGCCGTTGGATTCCGAGTATGTTTGTCCAAGCAATGCCTTGGGATTTACCGATCGTCGGCTATGAAAGCGACACGGTTTACCCACTTCGTTTATGGGAATGTCGCGCAATTGCGCCTTTCTCACTGGCTGATTTCAACAACGGTAACTACTTTGAAGCACAGCATGCCTTGATTGATGCAGGCAACATTACCAAAGTACTTTATCCAAACGATAACCACGAAAAAGGCAAGACACTGCGTTTGATGCAGCAATATTTCCATAGCGCGGCGTCAATGCGTGACATTTTGCGTCGTCATGCTGCGGCGGGTCATGACATTGCTGATCTTCCTAAATATCAAACCGTTCAGCTAAACGATACTCACCCAACGATTTCCATTCCTGAATTGATGCGTATCTTGATTGATGAGAAAGGCATGGGCTGGGATGAAGCATGGGCGATCAGCTCAAAAACGTTCGCCTACACCAACCATACGCTACTGCCTGAAGCACTCGAAACCTGGAGCGAGTCGTTGATCCAGCGTTTGCTTCCTCGCCATATGGAAATCATTTACGAAATCAACCACCGCTTCCTGCAAGAAGTACGAGCCAAGTGGCCGGGTGATGTGTCGAAACAGCAAAAACTCTCCATCATTCAAGATGGTTTCCACCGTGTAGTGCGTATGGCAAACCTTTGTGTGGTTGGCTCTTACGCTGTTAACGGTGTGGCGGCACTGCACTCGGAGTTGGTAAAACGCGATCTTTTCCCAGAATTCCACGAGCTTTACCCAACACGTTTGCACAACGTAACAAACGGCATTACGCCGCGTCGCTGGTTGAAATTTTGTAACCCAGGTTTGTCGGCGCTTATTTCGGAAAAAATTGGCACTGAGTGGCCAGCGCACCTTGACCAGCTAGAAGCGATTGCGCAATACGCTGACGATGCGAAATTCCAAAAAGAGTTTATGGCGGTTAAGAAACACAACAAGCAGCGTCTGGCTGATTGGGTATCAGAGAACATGGGTATTGAGCTTGATACCAATGCCATCTTTGATGTGCAGATCAAACGCTTGCATGAATACAAACGTCAGCATTTGAATATGTTACATATTCTCTCTTTGTATCATCGTTTAGTGAATGACCCAACGTTCGATATGACGCCGCGCGTGGTGTTCTTCGCGGCTAAAGCGGCACCGGGTTACCACCTAGCTAAAGAGATCATCTACGCCATCAATAAAATTGCGGAAAAAGTAAATAACGATCCGCGCATTGGTAACAAGCTAAAAGTAGTTTTCATTCCTGATTACCGCGTGAGCATAGCTGAAATCATCATTCCTGCTGCCGATGTATCCGAGCAAATTTCTACCGCAGGTAAAGAAGCATCCGGTACCGGTAACATGAAAATGGCGCTAAATGGTGCTTTAACCATAGGTACGATGGATGGTGCAAACGTGGAAATTCGTGAGGAAGTGGGTGATGACAACATCTACATCTTCGGTTTGGAAGTGGACGGAGTCGAAGCATTAAAAGCCAGTGGTTATAACCCATATGATTACTACAATGCGGATCCGCTGCTTAAGGCTTCACTGGATTTGTTGGTGGGTGAAGAGTTTACCCCAGGCGATCCGGGTAAATTGAAAGCCACGTTCGATAGTTTGCTTGATGGTGGTGATCCATACCTAGTGCTGGCTGACTTCGCTTCGTATGTACAAGCGCATCAAGCGATGGACAAGCAGTACCGTGACCAGGCTGGCTGGGCGAAGAAAGCGATTCTTAACACCGCGTTGGTGGGTAAGTTCAGCTCTGACCGCAGTATCCGTGACTACGTTAACAACATCTGGAAATTAGAAACCGTTAAACGTTAATTTTCAAGTAAGCCAAGGCCTTAGGGCCTTGGCTCTATGATGACTCATTATAATAAAACCCTACCCATTTGAAGGGAAAAGAAGTCCCTTCGGAGAAAGCGATGAAACAACTAAACGCATTAAAACAAGTAGCGGCGATGGCGAACATTGCCGACAGCTACATAAGCGCGTGGGGCGACGAAGCGAAAGTGGAAGATGAAACCATTATCCGCTTATTGGCGTCTTTGGGCTATGACACAACCAATGATGAAACGCTGCTGAAATCAGCAGAAAAGAAACACAAGAAAGATGTATTAGATCCTGTTCTCGTTATTCGTGAAGGTGAAGCGGTGGAAGTGCCACTTTATCTAGGTGCCAGCGCACGTGAAAGCGAATTTAACTGGCGCTTAGAAACCGAACAAGGAGAGGTACTTGAAGGCTATCTTCAATCGCAAGTCGTTCGTGATGAACGCGCTGAGGGTGGCCCTTTAGTGTTTGCATTGCCAAGCGATTTGGCATGGGGATATCACAAACTGTTGGTGACACGGAAACGCCGTAAAACACCGTATGAGCTCACGCTGATAGTGACGCCAAAAGCCTGTTACAAACAAGCACCTATTACTGAAGGTAAAAAATTGTGGGGCCCGAGTGTGCAGCTTTACACGCTGCGTACTCAGCACAACTGGGGTATTGGTGATTTTGGTGACTTAAAACAGTTAGTGGCGGATATTGCCTCTCGTGGCGGCGATTTTGTCGGCCTTAACCCGATTCATTCTCTTTTTCCTGCAAACCCTGAAGGGGCGAGTCCTTACAGCCCATCGTCACGCCGTTGGCTTAATATTTTATACATTGACGTGAGTTCAGTGCCTGAATTTGCTTTGAGTGCGGATGCGCAGCAAAAAGTAGGCAGTGCGGAGTTTCAGCAACGTCTTCAGAAAGTACGTGAAGCGCATTGGGTAAACTATACCGAAGTTGCAACATTAAAAATGAGTGTCTTGCCACTCCTGTTCACCGAATTTAAAAAACGCCATTTAGATAAAAATAGCGATCGCGCACAAGCCTTTTTGAATTTCGTTGAAGAAGGTGGCGAGAGCTTAGTGCACCAAGCGGCATTCGATGCGCTGCATGTCGATTTACATGCCCAAGATCCGAATGTATGGGGTTGGCCGGTTTTCCCTGAAAAATATCGTCGTTTTGAAAACAGCGCAGTACAGAAATTTATCGAAGACAATCAAGATAAAGTTCACCTATACATGTACTTGCAGTGGATTGCTGATGGCCAAATTAATGAAGCCCAAGCACTCGCGGAAGAAAAAGGCATGGCGGTCGGCTTATACCGCGACCTTGCGGTGGGTGTGGCTGATTCAGGCTCTGAAACTTGGGCTGATGCCGGTAACTTGATTTTAGACGCCAGCATTGGCGCACCGCCCGATATTCTTGGACCATTGGGTCAAAATTGGGGCTTACCACCGCTTAATCCACAAGTATTACAAGCAACCGCTTACGATGCTTATATCAAGCTGCTGCGCGCCAATATGAAACATTGTGGTGCGCTGCGCATTGACCATGTACTTGGTTTACTGCGTTTGTGGTGGGTACCAAAAGGTGAAAATGCCACTAAGGGTGCTTATATCTACTACCCAGTACAAGATATGCTCGCGATTTTAGCGTTGGAATCTCACCGCCATCAATGCAGCGTGATTGGCGAAGATTTGGGTACAGTACCCGATGAAATCGTCGATATTTTAGCCGATGCGGGTGTTCACTCTTATAAAGTGTTCTTTTTTGAAACCGCAGAAGATGGCGGCTTTATCTCACCGAAACATTACGCCGCTCAATCGATGTCGGCACTGTGCACACATGATATGCCAACGTTGCGTGGTTTCTGGCATTGCGATGATCTCAAAATGGGGAGCGAAATTGGTTTGTACCCCGATCAAGCCCAGCTCGAAGCCTTGTTTGAGGACCGTTTGAAATGTAAACAAGGCATTTTGGATTCGGTGGCATGGCATGGTTATTTGCCTGAGGGTGTGGGGCGCGACGCAAGCCTTGTTCCAATGGATTCATATTTAAGTGAGGCGCTGCAACTGCACGTTGCATCTGGTGCATCGACCTTGTTAAGTATTCAGTTAGAAGATTGGTTGGAAATGGATAAACCCGTTAATATTCCGGGTACCGTTAATGAGTACCCTAACTGGCGTCGTAAACTTTCAATGAATTTGGATGAAGTATTTGCGCGTGATAATGTCAATCGCATTGCTGCACGTTTAACGGAAGTGCGAGCGAGTGTAAGTAAATAATCACTTACTGAATAAACCTTGATGTGGCTTAGTGTTATCTTTCTTAATCATGGCATGAAGAATTTTAGTCTAGGTCACTCAATGTAACAGCAGAGTTCGGTACACTGAACCTCGCTAGTATGCCCGCCATTTTAGCGGGCATTTTTATACGTTTAAAGAAAGTTAGGTTAGGAGTAGGGATATGAAAACAAAAAAGCTTTCAAAGCTAAAGCAGGCATATAGCCAACTTTCCCATGCATCATTTACAGATCCATTCTCATTTTTAGGCCCTTACCTCGCACCCGATCAAGGTGCGCTACGTGTTTGGATGCCGGGTGCCGAAAAAGTTGAGCTGGTGGTGGAAAATCAACCCCGCATTCTGCTTGAGCGTGAAGATGAGTCGGGTTTCATCCTAAAATCAAATATTGATTTACGTTTTACCCACTACCAATTGGCGGTCGATTGGGCAGGTGTCGAACAGCTCATCGATGACCCATATCAGTACCATGGTTTATACGCTGAATATGATGATTTACATACGCCGAAATCGATGTATCACCACATGGGTTCGCAGTTCGTGACCATGGAACGTGGTGGTAAACAAATCTCAGGTATCCGTTTTTTAGTCTACGCACCGCATGCAAAAGCGTGCAGTTTGATTGGCGCATTTAACCAATGGGATGGACGTCGTAATCCAATGCAGCGCCTTGATTACGGTATTTGGGGAATTTTCATGCCCAACTTACCCGAAGGTACGCAATACAAATTTGAATTGAAAGGGCCTCATGGTGAAGGGTTACCGCACAAAGCCGATCCTTGGGGTCACTATGCTGAGCAATACCCTTCATTTGCCTCGGTAACATACGATCATCGTCGCTATGAATGGCAAGACCGTTCGTGGCAAGCTCGCCCCATCACCGAAAAGCGCAAGCAAGCGCTCTCTTTCTATGAGTTGCACGTGGGCTCTTGGCGTCGTAATTCGGCGGGTGAATTTTTAAATTATCGTGAGCTGGCTGATCAACTGGTGCCTTATTTGGTGGATTTAGGCTATACCCATGTAGAGCTTATGCCCGTTTCTGAGCATCCATTCTATGGTTCTTGGGGCTATCAACCTGTTGGCTTATTTGCGCCAACGAGCCGTTTCGGTACGCCCGATGATTTTAAATATTTCGTGGATCAGTGCCACCAAGCCGGCCTTGGTGTGGTGCTCGATTGGGTTCCCGCACATTTTCCTGCCGATAGTCATGGTTTAGCCAATTTTGATGGCACTCCTTTATTCCATGACCCTGATCCACGCCGCGGCTGGCATCAAGATTGGAGTTCGTATATTTACGACCTTGGCCGCGAACATGTGCGCCGTTTCTTAGTCTCGAATGCGTTATATTGGTTTGAACAGTTCCATATCGATGGCATTCGAGTAGACGCCGTTGCTTCGATGCTCTATCTCGACTACTCACGCAGCCATGATCAGTGGATCCCAAATGTGGATGGCGGCAGAGAAAATTACGATGCGATTGCCACCTTAAAGTGGATGAACGAAGAAGTGTACAAACACTTCCCGAATGCTATGACCATTGCTGAAGAATCAACAGCTTTTCCCGGCGTTTCAGCGCCAACCTTTATGGGTGGCTTAGGCTTTGGTTTCAAATGGAATATGGGCTGGATGCATGACAGTTTGGCCTATATAAAAGAAGATCCTGTCCATCGTAAATACCATCATAACGTCATCACCTTCCCGTTAGTCTATGCACACAGTGAAAACTATGTGTTGTCGCTATCGCACGATGAAGTGGTGTACGGCAAGGGTTCGATCCACAACAAAATGCCCGGCGATGAGTGGCAACAAACGGCAAACTTGCGTGCTTATATGGGTTACATGTATGGCCAGCCGGGTAAAAAACTCAACTTCATGGGCACTGAATTTGGTCAAACGGCAGAATGGAATCATGATGACCAACTTCAGTGGTTCTTATTGCAGTTTGAACGCCATCACGGAGTGCAGAATTTAACGCGAGATCTCAATAAGATGTATCAAGCCGAGCCTGCACTTTTTGAGTTAGACAGTGAGCCTCGTGGCTTTGAGTGGCGCTTACAAGATGCGGCCGATGCGAGCATTCTTGCGCATGAACGCATGAGTGACTGCGGTGAACGTATTTTAATTATCACCAATTTTACCCCTGTTCCTCACCAAGCTTTTCGTTTAGGTATGCCTGTCAAAGGTGAGTATCAATTACTGCTTAATACAGATGATAGACACTATGGCGGTAGCGGTTTTGAAGTCAAAAACCGTGTACTGACGGAAAACGTTGAGAGTGAGGGTTTAGACCAATCTATTTTGGTCTGTGTACCGCCACTGGCAACTCTCTACTATAAGCTAGAGACAAGGGTATAGTTGTCAACCCCATTGCAATTTAATGAGTTGAATGGTTCCTTGTGAAGTCTCAACATCAAAATCCCGATTTACAGTGTGAATCGGGATTTTTACATCTGGCTGTCTCAGAATGAGGGTAAGTTTTTACCCATCGAAGCAATATCTTGCTCATACTGGGCAGGTTTTTGCTCAATCAAAAATACATACAATATAAGTGTTTGATTTTAAATAGTAATAGAGTTGGCACTGACTTTGCTCTATGACGAGTGAACTTGTTTCATACCATTCATCATTAAAGTAAGGAATTTGCAATGCCAACTCCATGTTATATCTCTATCGAAGGCGAAACTCAGGGCCTGATCACTGCTGGTGCTCTGTCTACTGATTCAATCGGTGATGCGTTCGTTGAAGGTCATGAAGACCAAATGTTGGTTCAACAATTTGACCACGTTGTAACTGTACCGACTGATCCACAATCAGGTCAGCCTTCTGGTCAACGTGTTCACAAACCATTTAAATTCACCGTAGCGCTAAACAAAGCGGTTCCTCTTCTTTATAACGCACTGGCGTCTGGCGAGAAGATGAAATCGGTTGAGCTAAAATGGTACCGCACTTCTATCGAAGGTAAGCAAGAGAACTTCTTCACTACTACACTCGAAAGCGCGTCTATCGTGGACATTCACTGTGAAATGCCACACTGCCAAGATCCAGCGAACGGCGACTTCACACAAAACGTTACGGTTTCTATGTCTTACCGTAAAATCCTGTGGGATCACGTGAATGCGGGTACTTCAGGCTCTGACGACTGGCGCAAGCCTGTTGAAGCGTAATCACGCTTAGTTTTTGGGTCGCTCACTCGTGTTTCATGTCCTTGGGGTGAGTGGCCCACACCAAAACCTTAAGCTCAGTACGTAGCCTAGTTATGTATTGAGCTTAAGGTTTTTCGACATTCAAATGTGGAAGGGAAAAAAATGGCAAGGTTAAGTTTTAGGCTCACCGTGGAGGGTTTGGCAGACGACACGTTAGTGGTACGTGAATACCAAGGCGTGGAATCGCTGTCTGATAGCGCGCAAGCGGGCCTGCGTTGCTACGGTTTTCGCTATGAGATAAAACTGGCCAGTCGCCAATCTGGCTTAACGGCGCTGGAGCTGGTGGATAAAACCGCTCAGCTTGAGATGTTGCGTGATGGCCTTGTCGTGCAGCGCGTGCACGGCATTGTGCGCCAGTTCAGTAAAGGCGATATTGGCCATCATCACACCTTTTACTCACTGACCTTAGTCCCGGCATTAGAGCGGCTATCACTGCGCCAAAACAGCCGCATCTTCCAGCTCAAAACCGTTCCTGAAATCCTCTCCATCGTACTGCAAGAAATGGGCATTAACGACTACGCCTTCTCGCTGAAACGTGAGTGTGCTCAGCGTGAATTCTGCGTGCAGTACCGTGAGACGGATATCGACTTCTTGCACCGCTTAGCCGCCGAAGAGGGCTTGGTGTATCACTTCATTCATGAAGAGGGGAAACACACTCTCTTTTTCAGTGATGACAGCCAAAGCCTGATAAAGCGAGAAACGCCTATCCCTTACAACGCCCTCGCAGGTGGCGTGATGGAGAGCCCTTATGTGTCGCAATTAACGCAACACAGCCAAACCGAAGTGAGCCACAGCGCGCTGCAAGATTACAGCTTTAAAAAACCGAGCTACTCGTTTGCTCAGCAAGCGCAAGGGCGCGAAATGGATTACCAGCAAGCGACCTACGAGCACTTTGATGCACCGGGTCGCTTTAAAGACGACATCAGCGGCAAAGCCTTTAATCAAATTCGCTTAGAGTACCTACGACGAGAAGCGCGTACCGCGAGCGGAAAAAGTAACCATCCAGGCCTGCAAGCGGGCACAAAGTTCGACTTANATGGAGAGCCCTTATGTGTCGCAATTAACGCAACACAGCCAAACCGAAGTGAGCCACAGCGCGCTGCAAGATTACAGCTTTAAAAAACCGAGCTACTCGTTTGCTCAGCAAGCGCAAGGGCGCGAAATGGATTACCAGCAAGCGACCTACGAGCACTTTGATGCACCGGGTCGCTTTAAAGACGACATCAGCGGCAAAGCCTTTAATCAAATTCGCTTAGAGTACCTACGACGAGAAGCGCGTACCGCGAGCGGAAAAAGTAACCATCCAGGCCTGCAAGCGGGCACAAAGTTCGACTTACAAGAGCATCTTGACGACAGCGCGAACCGCGACTGGGTTGTAGTGCAAGTGCATCACCAAGGGCGTCAGCCACAAGCATTGGAAGAAGAGGGCGGCAGTGGTGCGACCACGTACAGCAACCAATTCACGCTCATTCCTGCCGATGTCACGTGGCGTGCGACACCGCAAGCCAAACCTCAAGTGGATGGCCCTTGCATGGCGTTGGTGGTGGGCCCTGATGGCGAAGAAATCTTCTGTGACGAACATGGCCGCGTCAAACTGCATTTCCCGTGGGACAGATATTCCAACGGCGATGAGCACAGCTCGTGCTGGGTGCGCGTCTCACAAGGTTGGGCCGGCAGCCAATACGGCATGATAGCCATTCCGCGCATTGGTCATGAAGTCATCGTCTCGTTTCTTAACGGCGACCCAGACCAACCGATAGTGACAGGCCGTACCTACCATGCGACCAACAAAGCGCCGTACACATTGCCGGATAACAAAACCAAAACCGTGCTGCGCAGTGAAACGCACCAAGGGCAAGGGTTTAACGAGCTGAGTTTTGAAGACCAAGCAGCGCAAGAGAAAATCTACCTACACGCGCAAAAAGACTTAGACGCCTTGGTGCTCAATGACGCCACGGCGCACATCAAGCACGACCAGCACCTCACGGTGGATAACGACCAGCTTACGCACGTTAAACATAACCACCACCTCACGGTAGAGGGCGAAAGCCGCGAATCGGTTAAGGGTGGCTGTATATTAATGGTCGATGGTTCCTTGCACGTAAAATCAGGGCAAGTTTGGACTAATGAAAGTGGAGATGAAATCCACATCAAAGCTGGACAAAAAGTGGTGATCGAAGCTGGGTCAGAAATTACCGTGACAGCCGGCGGCAGTTTTGTCAAAGTCGATCCTGCTGGTGTCCATCTTTCTGGGGCGGGCGTTAATTTAAACTCAGGCGGAAGTGCGGGCAGTGGCAGTGGTTTTAGTGGTGATTTACCGTTATTACCTGGTGAGCTTGAACTGCAAAAATCCCCCGCGCCACCTCAAACCATTCTTTACCAAGCGCTATTGCAAGCTGAAGAGGCAAGTATCCCCGCAGTAAGAGTTTGTCCTTTAGAGCAAACTCAAGGGTTAGTGAGCCCCCCACCGCCTCCACCTCCGCCATTAGCACCACCGCAACCTGTGCCGGTACAAGCAACGAATTTAGCATCAGATGCTCGTGTTCGAAATACAACTAAGCCTGCTCCGGAGTTTGGTACTCATTTCCCGACTTCCTCAATCGGTATCGAGAATGAGCTGAGTGGTTTGATTGTCGCGATGCCTGCCAATTCATCACAAAAATTTGGTTATGTAAAAAATGCAAAAGGCGAAGCGCTATTCATGTTGACCAAAGATATGAATCAAGGCAGTTATCATTGCCCGCCGCATCTTAAAAATGGTCGAGATTATACAGGGTGGCAAACTCATACAATTGAGCTTATTACTTACCCTTGTGCAATGGATGATGAAAAAGCCGTCGAGGATCGTAAAGCAGGTATGCTTTGGTTAGCGAAGTATTTCACATCGCACATTAGCCAGTTTAACCATCAAACGCTTGCGGCTACGAGTAGTGATGATGGTCAGTTTATTCTAGAAATCTCGAACGTGAATCATATTATCGCTGCTGGAAATGGTGTCGCTGCCGATTACCAAGGTCAAACAATCTCGATGACCCCGAGTGGGCAGCAGGTTACAGTTGGAGTTAGCGCTAAATTATTTGGAACGGGCGCTAATGCTGAGCTTCGGTTACTTGAATTAGCCCCTTGGTATAAAAAATCACTCAAGGATAAGTTTTTGTCATTAACTCGCGATGAGCGGTTGGATGATGAAGAAACGGCTTCCTCAGTATTTGCTTACTTAACGTCCATCTATATTAAAACCGCTGAGTTGTCGAAAAAATTTGGTATTTATATCAACGAGTGGCAGCCAGAATCAGAAGGCATTACACCTAATGCTAATGGTTTAACGGACCCTAAAGTGAAAAATGCTTGGGAGATATTACCAAGAACTAAGCCTTCGAAAATGTTAGAGGTATTAAGTGCTAAGGATTCTCGAGTCGTGCGTAGCAAAATAACTCCAGAACTTTATTCGGTGTGTTCAAATGATCTCGCCGTTAATGTATTTCAATACTTTCAAAATGGTGGAGAAGTAGCGGGGCATGGCATCAATAACGCCACCATCGGTGATCCTAAAAGCCCACAAACAGCGATACTTTTTGAGTTTCGAACGGTTCCAAACGCACTGCAAGGTTATTTACCCAAGGTCGAATCTACTGCAAAAACAGACACCAAGCTACTCGATGCATTTGAGGGTAAAAAACGTACATTAGTCAATAATCAAGTTGACGATGTTATCCAAAATAGTGGCGATCAATTTGAGCTCTGGTACCAAAACTATCGGCAGAGTATAAACATGCCTCCAGTCAAAAATGCGAAAAAAAGCGCTTCAGCTAATCATAAAGCTGAATGGGTCAAGGCGGAAAAACCACAAGAATGGCAACGCATTACTAGCCAATAACCATCAAAATACAGGGATGTAATGATGATTAATCAATGGGTAACGCAACAAAGCGGATCTGTGTATTGGCTTGTTGGATATAAGACAATCAAGCATGCGATGCTTGAAAACGGCGGTATGAGTTTCGAAAACATGGCCGTACTATTTCATGGAGATACTTTTTCTTCAGTAATGGGCTTATCTCCGTGGCTCGTTCCAGTATCTGGGAAAGTGTTAAACCTGCCAGTCGAGATTTTGCAGCAAGGTCTATTTCTAACCAGTTCAACCCGTACTGAAGTAATGCTCGATCATTTACAAAGCTTATTGATAGCTTCACTTGATGGCGAAGAAGTGATGTTTCGTTTTTACGATCGTGATGTGATTATTCCCATACTACGAGCGATGGATGAAGCCGAGGTGAATCACTTTTTAGGCAACATCAACCAATTGGTGGCGATTGATCACCATAAAGAAGACGCTCTCATTACCTTCAGTAATACCTCACGCAGTGAATTTGTGCTTCGTCACGGGACTTGGTGGAAGATGTTACCTCACCACCTAGCGCCTTTGTACAACGTAAATGTTCATGCCAATTCCTTAGAAAGACGTTGGTGGGAGCTACTGCCGCATCTTTTACAACGCTTAGAATCACCGCAGCAGACGATATTATCAGCCTTGCAATCAGCATTAGAAAAGCAAAATAGCTATGAGGTCGCAGAGCAGCATGCGTTAGTTGCGCTCGTCACTGCAACCGATACCGCGCTTGATGATTTATCCCATCCTTTACATTTAACATTGGATGAATTGAAAGAGTTAAAGGCCATTAAGGAGAGCTGGTAATGAGAAGTACAACAGGAGTTAGCCCTTTTTGTGCGCCGTGTGAAAATCGAACGCATTGGATTGAAATTATCATCCGTGATGAGTTCAATAAGCCATTTGAAGGCATCACTGGTACTATCACTGACTCTGCAAAGCATGAATTTCCCGTCGTATTAGGTGAAGCGCCTATCTTGCTTAAAACACTTGCCCCCGGCCCGGTGACGCTCACTCTCGATGCTGAACAATGGTTAAGAGAGTCTCAGGGTAAGCTGAGAACACCCAATAATGAAGCCGACCCTACTTTGGATTTTGCCAAGCAATACCAAGACCATTTAGGTAATAGTGCTAGTTTTCTAAACGTAACCAGTGGCGATCTAACCGAATTAACGCCAGAACAAGCTCTACCCGTAAGGCACCAAAAAGGTCAAGCGGATGCTTGCAACTTACTGACAGATAAAAGTTATGTTCTTAAAGTGAGAGGATTTAACTTTATTACCTTACGTGTAGGTATGTTTTTTGATGGTACGGCCAATAATAGCTACAGTGCGCAGTGGGGGAAAACTCAGTTAGAGCATTACTATCAAACATGGAAAATGAAATACAACGTTGATTGCGACATTATTTCCAGAAAAACAGGGCGGCTTAAAAACGACATTCCTGCTACTCACTTATCGAGCGAGTGTTTTGATTATCCTAAAAAAGATAATTTTTTTATCTCTTTATTTAAAAATGATGAAGGCGAAGTAGAGACAGTGGCAGGCAGCGCCACTAATGAGCTAACTAATGTACAGAAGTTGTTTGATCGTTATATTCTAAGCGATGATATCCGAGAAGGAGGAATATACACTGATGCTGTGTATATAACTGGTATAGGTACTGGAAATGATACCAATATTGCACCAGCAGATGAATCTGAAATTTTTGGGCAAGGTGCAGGGATAGGTCAATATGGTGTGACGGCAAAAGTGAGCTCAAGTATAGATCAGCTTACTGGCAATCTTGATGCCTTGAAGGCTAAGTTTGCTAGTGCTCAGCCAAATACAGTCGATGGTCTTGATAAGCTGCAGTTCGATGTGTTTGGTTTTAGCCGTGGAGCCGCCGCTGCAAGGCATTTTATTAATGTGGTACTAGATGGCGAGCAGGGCGAGTTTGCTCAAGCGTTTAGTAAGGCGTGCCAAAAGAGCGGCATTTCCTTGGCGTATGGGTTTGATTGGAGTGAAGCAGATGAGGCTAAAGCCAGCTGTGAGATTACTTTCGCTGGCCTGTTTGATACCGTTGCTTCTGTGGTTGACCTACTCTCTTTTGATTTTTCAACTCATCATGACAACGGTGATGTAAGGTTATGGCTTGATCCTCAGCGCGTTCGGCGTGCTGTTCACTTAACCGCCGATCCTACCATTGAGTGCCGCTATAACTTCAGCCTTAACCATCTTAACTCTGTTGATTCGGTAGATCATTTTCATGAATTTGTCCTTCCAGGAGCTCATTCCGATATTGGTGGCGGTTACCATTCACGCCTAAGCTACAACAACAGTGATTATCTCTTGCCGATCCTAGAGAAGAAGTTGGTGAAGCGTGCGAGCCGCTCTTTCTCTGACCACTGGGATAAGGATCGCGCCGAGCAATACGTGAGAAAAAAACTGGCTGAGTATAAGCAACGTGATTTAGCCACTGGCTGGCAGGACAGTGACTATGTAGAGCCAGAAGTTGAGTTTATTAATCATGGTAAAAAAGAGGGCGGAAGAGTGGTTGGTCGCCTTTATATACAGCGTAGGGTGGAGGGAGAGCTCTCCCGTTTATACCTCAGATTGATGTATGGTTTAGCCGAGTTTCATGGTGTTCCTCTTGAGGATTATGATGGCAAGATTTGGCATGTTCCTGATCCTTATGCGGTTTATTACACAGTAAGAGATTTTCCAGAGCGAACCATAAATGGTTTAGCCGCCAGCTTTAAGGCTTTCAATCAAAAAGTACTGGATATGGCAAAGCAAGGACAGTATACCAAGTTAGAGAGTGAGTTTGATGAAAAACGTAAACAAGAGTTGATGCAGTTAAACGTATTTCACCACTCGTCAGATGATAGTTTTGCACTTAAACCGCTTTGGGATGAAAGTCAAGGTTGCTATAAGCGCGCCAGCTACCCATGCGAAAAAGGAAAGTAGAATGTATTTGAAAAGTATATCTTTTTTGCTAATTACGGCATTGTTGAATGCTTGCTCATCGTATGCTGGGTCGAT
>NZ_NDIO01000337.1:0-2088 GCF_002241085.1 Vibrio sp. V03_P4A6T147 | reverse complement strand
ATACATACACTAAACTCATAAAGCTAAATCTAACTGTTTTGCCCATTAGTCTAGCTCCACTTTCTTATTCAATAACTTACCAGCACGATAGTATGCATAAAGCATTACAGCCATCGCCAGAGTCAAGGCAATGCTGGTCGCGGCGCCGAATGGCCAATCACGAGCATTCAATACTTGGCTCTTAATCACGTTACCAATCAGCAGGTTTTTCGCGCCACCGAGTAAGTCAGCAATATAGAACATACCTAATGCTGGCAGTAACACCAACAAGCAGCCCCCGATGATACCCGGCATGGTCAATGGCAATACTACCTTGAGCAAAGTTTGAAGCTTATTTGCCCCTAGATCTCTCGCGGCTTCAATGTAGGTATCGTCCAATTTTTCAATAGCAGAATAGAGCGGAAGAATCATAAAAGGCAGCAAGATGTAAACCAAGCCAATCATTACCGCTGTCTCGGTGTACATAATACGCAGTGGTTTGTCTATGATGTCTAAAGCCATTAAAGCTTGGTTTAGGATGCCTTGCGTACCCAGCACTATTTTTAATCCGTAGGTACGGATAAGAGAGTTCGTCCAAAAAGGAACAATCACCAAAAACAGCATAATTGGACGCCATTTTTGTGGCATTTTTGCGACAATGTAAGCAAATGGATAACCAATAACCAAGCAGAGAAGGGTAGCCACAATTGCCATATAGAAAGAGTGCATGAGCACTTTGGCGTAAAGTGGATCCAATAAGCGTGTATAGTTATCAAGCGTGAAGGTCATTTCAATTAAGTTGGCTTCATCGCGAGTCAAAAAGCTAGTACCAATGATCATAACGTTAGGGATTAGCACAAACAGCACTAACCACCCAACAATCAATGTGATAATAGCATTTTGAAGATTAAGCTTCTTGCTCATCATCGAGTACTACCTCCCAGCTTTCAACCCAAGTGATAGCGACTTTCTGGCCGAGAGAATGGTCCACATCAGGATCATCTTCGTTAAAGAATTCGCTAACCGTCACGCGCATGCCTGATTCTTCCAATTCGACTACAGATTCTAGAGTCATGCCTTTGTAGGTACGTTCTGTCACGTGTCCAACAATGCCTTTTTCTTCTGACTCTTTAATCTCTTCGATGCGAAGATCTTCAGGACGCAGCAAAACTTGTAGTTTGTGTCCGGGTTGTACATTTTGATCGTGGTAAACTACCGCTTCAACACCTTCGATATGTGCACGAATACGCTTATCGTCAATTCGTTCAATCGTTTCAGCATTAAATACGTTGATCTCACCGATGAAGCGAGCAACAAATAGGTTTTTAGGGTCTTCGTAAATTTCACGTGGAGAGCCATCTTGCTCAATTTTCCCTTCACGCATAACAATAATGCGATCCGACATTGATAAGGCTTCTTCTTGATCGTGCGTAACGAAGATAAAGGTGATCCCAAGCTGACGTTGAAGCTGCTTAAGCTCCATTTGCATCTGCTTACGCAGTTTATAGTCAAGCGCGGATAAAGATTCGTCTAGCAACAGAACCTTAGGTTTATTAACAACGGCACGCGCGATCGCGATACGTTGTTGTTGACCACCAGAAAGTTGACTTGGTTTACGCTGGGCCATCGCGTCGAGACGTACCATCCGCAGTGCTTCCATCACACGGGGTTCAATGTCCGTCGTTGGCACTTTTTGCATACGCAAACCAAACGCGACATTTTCAAATACTGTCATATGTGGGAAAAGTGCATAGCTTTGAAAGACGGTGTTAACGTGTCTCTGTTCAGCAGGAACTTTTGTAACATCTTGATTATCAAGAGTAATTGAACCTTGATCTGCGGTTTCAAAACCTGCAATCATTCTTAGTACTGTTGTTTTACCACAGCCAGAAGGACCAAGTATCGTTAAGAATTCGCCATGATTAACATCAAGGTTTAGGTTGCCAATGATTTCCTTACCATCGAAACTTTTACTGATACCAGAAAGACGAACTACTGGTTTTCCTACTGATTTTTTTACGTTCAACGTCTGTTTTTCTCCCACCTTGGTCTATAGGGATGCCTATCTTACGACCTGTCGCTATACACAATTGAGGCGCGCATCATAAT
>NZ_NDIO01000298.1:0-2109 GCF_002241085.1 Vibrio sp. V03_P4A6T147 | reverse complement strand
GACTAATTGTAATTCACTTTAAGAAATAAGGAGTTAGCTTGTTAGCGGTTGTTGAGTGATGTGTGCAGGGTTCATTTCATTATTAAGCTGTAAAATCAATAAATTAGCTGCTTTTTCTCCCGCTTGAGCATAGCCAGGATCAATACTGTAAATATTAGGGAAAAGAAAAGAGAGCAGTTCATTACCACCCACACCAGTGACGGCAATATCATCTCGGCCTAATTCTTGGAGACGTTTAATCACGCCAAGTGCCAGAGTGTCACTGGCGCACACGATAGCTTGAGTCTGATCATTCAGCACTTCATCAACCAGTTGGTAGGCACTTTCATGATGCAAACGCCCAGTGCGATAATTGGGAGTGCATCCACTTTGTTTGCACCAATCTAAGTACGAATCTAAACGTAATTTACCTGTCGTTTTATCGCTAGGATCGACCCCAATGTAGGAAATATGAACTCGATTTTTCGAAGTCAAATGAGCAAGCGCGCCTTGAATAACACCATAATTGTCATAGTTAATCGATGAGACTTTATCGGCATCCATCGCAATCACAACCGCTCGCGATGCCCATAGGTTGAGTTGTGTGATATCGAGATCGGTAAAACCAAATACAATTACACCATCCACATTACGCTTATGTAAAACCTCAAGGTGCTCGTTCGTTTTAGTGCGATCAAACTGGCTTTCCATAATCACCACATCGTACCCATTTTGATACAACACCTGTAGCATTCGCCCCACGGCACGGTTTTCAGACGGTGACTCAAGGCGTGAGATAATCACGCCAATCACTTTTTCACTGCCACCACGCATTAACTGAGCCGATTTCAATGGCACATACCCAGAATCTTGGATAACGCGTTCCACTTTTGCTCGTGTTTCAGGCTTCACTTTTGGGTCGTTCGTCAATACACGAGAAACCGTCGATTTACCAACACCAGACAGTTTTGCAATATCCAAGATAGTCAGTTTTCTGCTCATGCGAACCTATAGCGTAAATAAAAATGGAAGATAGCATGCGCTTATCTTAAATGAATTATTGAGTGGTACAGCCTTGATAAGTCGTTGATCCCACTTCGAGCAAAGCCTCATCGCCTTTCGTATGTAAAAGCACGGTTTGAGGCTGAGTTTGCTCGCTATCGTCGATCACATACTTTGCGCCAGAGGCGGCTGGAATTTGTATTAATGTATATTCGCGATCAGCAATACGGAGAAGGGCTGACTGTTGCTCAATATACGCAACATCAAAATGCTCACCAGAACGGCATTGATAATGCTGGAACAGGTTCTCACTTTCAACGCGTGAATCGTTCGCGTAATGTGGTGAGCATGCTGCTAAAAAACCAACACTGAATCCAACAAAAAGAAATGATTTATTCATATTGCCTTCCACAAAGGGGGGAATTTTTACTGTGCAAGAAAAGCAGGGACATCGCGAATACTATCAAGTACCACGGTGGCGAGTAATTCACCTTGCTCAGTAACGGGTTTACCGGTACGCACCAACACACGAGTACCAACACCTGCGGCTTGTGCAGCCATCATATCTTCAGCTTTATCGCCTATCATCACGGATTTTTCCATATCGATATCAAGAAAATCCCGTGCGGAGATAAACATACCAGGCTTGGGTTTGCGGCAATCACACTCTTCTTTATACTTACCTTCACCGTGCTCTGCATGGTGCGGGCAGTAATAAATACCATCAAACTCGACACCGTGATCGGCAAAATTCCAGTCCATCCATTGCGTTAAAGATAAAAAGCGCTCTTCACTAAATTTCCCACGAGCGATACCTGATTGGTTGGTCACCAAAACCAGCAAATACCCCATGTCTTGAAACTTCTTAGTGGCTTCAAATACACCATCAATAAACTCAAAATCATGCTCATCATGAACATAGCCATGGTCAACGTTGATCACGCCATCGCGATCTAAAAACACTGCAGGTTTAGCCAAAATAACTCTCTCATATCACGCAAGATATGATGATTATTACACGCTTTATTTTTTTCATCACTACCTAATTCACCAAAGCGTTTAGACGTCTAGACGTAAAAATATCTATTGACTTAAATCAAGTTAAGCCATAGCATCGTCCAACAAGTG
>NZ_NDIO01000394.1:0-2127 GCF_002241085.1 Vibrio sp. V03_P4A6T147 | reverse complement strand
ATATTGATTTAGGTCAAAAAACAACGATAAACATTGATAATATGGGGGTTGCGTTATTGATTTAAATCAATAAAGCATTTAAAAACAATGAGTTCTACTTTTTTTTAATACATAAAATATTTTTTATTTATTGTTTTGTTGTAATTTTACTACATTTTTAGCGCGTGTTTGACCTAAGTAACAGAAAATCAGACAATTGAAGTCCAATGTTGAAAGTACAAAGTGATTTAATGACAAATAGAATTCAGGGCCGTGGAATGAAATTTATTGGTGCTCATGTATCGGCCTCTGGCGGAGTTGACCAAGCCCCATTGAGAGCGAGAGAAATTGGAGCAAATGCATTTGCTTTATTCACTAAAAACCAGCGCCAGTGGGTTGCTAAACCGCTCGAAGAGGCAACCATTCGCGCTTTTAAGGCTAACTGCCACATGCTTGGTTTTAAAAGTGAACACATTTTGCCGCATGATTCATACCTTATTAATCTGGGCGCGCCAGAAGCCGATAAGCTTGCTAAGTCACGCGAAGCTTTTATTGATGAAATGCAACGTTGCCAGCAACTGGGGCTGACGCTTTTGAATTTTCATCCGGGTAGTCACCTCAAACAAGTCTCAGAAAGTGAATGTCTTGCGACAATTGCAGAATCGATAAACCTTGCACATCAAGCCGTGCCTGAGGTCGTTGCTGTGATTGAAAACACCGCAGGGCAGGGGACGAATCTAGGCTGGCGTTTCGAACATTTAGCCGAAATTATCCAGCAAGTTGAGGATAAATCGCGAGTAGGTGTGTGCCTTGACACGTGTCATACTTTTACTGCAGGTTATGATTTGCGCACAGTTGAGGCGTGCGAGGCAACCTTCTCAGAGTTTGATAGCGTGGTTGGAATGCACTACTTACGTGCAATGCACATCAACGACTCAAAGGCAAAGTTTGCCAGCCGTGTTGACCGCCATCATTCTCTAGGGGAAGGCGAAATTGGTTGGCCATGCTTTGAATTTATTGCCAAAGATGCAAGGTTTGATGGTATCCCATTGATTTTAGAAACAATCGATCCAGACATTTGGGCCCAAGAAATTCAAACATTAAGAGATCTACACGCACAATCGGTAGATTCAGTAGCATCTTAAATAAGTTGGCATCTTTCTTTCATAAAGACAAAGGCATAGCCGCGTCAAAATGAAGGAGGATGTCACTATGTTTCATATGATCTCACGTTCACCATCAATAGCTCGACCACCAGTCCGATTGCCTATACCTAACCGACATGTGAACGGTCAAGGGCATACTCGAACGCCACAAAAATCACATTAACTGGCAAAAGCTCTGTGACATTGACTCATGCAGTGGTGGCTTTTTATGGTTACAATGCTGTCATTAGTTAATTTTCAGAGCTTTCCTAAATTCTCTCATTTCCACCTCATGAGTGGAGTTCTTTTGAAGTTTTTAGTCTTAGTAGTGAGGTGCGGGTTTTCCTAAAGCATAACCTTGGATGAAATCAAAACCGGCACTGATAACTAAGACCAGTTGTTCTTCAGTTTCAATCCCTTCGCAAACTACTTCTTTCCCAATTGATTGAAAATACCCTACAAGTTTTTTGAACATACTAAGTGAGTAATTATTTTTTGTTGCCTGAAGAAGTAGTTGACGATCAAATTTCACTACATCAAATTCCATACTCAACAAGCGTTGGAATTGACTTTCTTTCGTTCCAAAATCATCAAAGGCAATTTTAACGGGATAACTTTTTAGCTGTTGCAAAAGTATTAGGTGTGATGAGTGAAGTGGAGTGTGCTCCGGAATCTCAATCCAAATTGTGATGTTGCTTTTCTGAGCTTCTTTAATCGTATCAAGTAATATTTGGCAGTAGTACCAAGAGGGTTCTACTGGGGTCAGGTTAAATGAGACAAAGGTTAAATCTTTCCTAGCCATTTCTGGAAATTCATTGACTACGGATTCCAAGATTTCAATGTCGATCGCTAAAGTATGATCCCTAGTTAATTCATTGAAGTGAAAGCTCCTATACTCATTTTTATCTAAGTAACGAGCTAATACTTCAACACCGACAACATTTTTATTGTGATCGGTGATGGGTTGATAGAAGGGCACAGCATGAGGCTGATAATATTCTAT
>NZ_NDIO01000418.1:0-2130 GCF_002241085.1 Vibrio sp. V03_P4A6T147 | reverse complement strand
TTGATGGACAGATCATTAAAGGAATTCAAGAACATCTGTTTTCGGTCCTACGCGATATCGTTTATGTCAACATGCATCTGGCGGATAATCAGCGCCTAAATCTTACCAATGCCATTCACATCACCAACTTAGTGTTTGGTATTTTGCGTAATGCCAGTGCCTTGGTTCCCGGTCTTGAACCTAACTTAGTGGTTTGTTGGGGTGGACACTCTATCAACCCTACTGAGTACCAATATACGCGGGAAGTGGGCCATGAACTGGGTTTGCGTGAACTGAACATTTGTACAGGCTGCGGACCAGGCGCTATGGAGGGGCCAATGAAAGGGGCCGCCATTGGACACGCTAAACAGCGCTATACCGCACAACGCTATCTTGGCTTAACCGAACCATCGATCATTGCCGCCGAGCCACCAAATCCGATTGTGAACGAATTGGTGATTATGCCGGATATTGAAAAACGCCTAGAAGCTTTTGTGCGAATGGCGCACGGCATCATTATTTTCCCCGGTGGAGCAGGAACAGCGGAAGAACTGCTGTACATTTTGGGTATCATGATGCACCCAGATAACGCAAGCCAACCAATGCCAATTGTACTGACTGGTCCAAAAGAGAGCGAAGCCTACTTCCGTTCAATCGACACATTCATTGCCGAAACATTAGGTGAAAAAGCACGCCAGCATTATCAAATCGTCATTGATGATCCAGAAAAAGCGGCGCGTATCATGAGCCAAGCGATGCCGCTGGTTCGTCAGCATCGTAAAGATAGTGGTGATGCTTATAGTTTCAACTGGTCCCTCAAAATCGAGCCTGAGCTCCAACTGCCTTTTGAACCGACTCACGACAGTATGGCCAACTTGGATTTACACCTAAACCAAAAACCAGAAGTACTCGCTGCTAACTTGCGTCGCGCCTTCTCTGGCATTGTCGCTGGTAATGTGAAAGCGGAAGGCATTCGAGAAATTGAACGTCACGGCCCATTCATCATTGATGGCGATGCCCAATTGATGAAAAAAATGGATCTATTGCTAAAAGACTTCGTTGCACAACACCGAATGAAGCTGCCCGGTGGCAGTGCTTATGAACCTTGCTATAAAATTGCAACCAATAACCATTAAAGGCAAAAATAACTTATGCCGGGGATGAGTGGCAATATTAAGTGAGATCATTACAATAAGGGCTTATTAAGCCCTTATTTTTTGGTCGTTATGTCTTTACACCTTGTCATCATTGATGCTTTGAATTTGATCCGTCGGGTGCACTCCGCACAACCCGATCCTACCGATATGGCAAGAACCATAGAGACAACCTCGCGCACCTTGCACCGTATCATCAATGAAGCTCAACCGACCCACATCATCGCCGTGTTTGATCATCACTTACAAGACCGGGGCTGGAGAGCACAACTTCTACCGACTTATAAGCAGAACCGGAAGCCGATGCCAGAAGCACTGCAACTTGGCTTAGACGCCATTCAGCAAGCATGGTGGGAATTAGGGATTGATTCACTGCTCTCGGAAGGTGATGAAGCCGATGATTTGGTGGCCACCTTAGCCACGAAAGTGGCAAGCCACGGTGAAAAAGTAACGATCATTTCAACCGATAAAGGCTACTGCCAACTACTCTCCCCCACTTTACAAATTCGTGACTACTTTCAACATCGTTGGTTAGATCAACCCTTTATTGAACAGGAATTTGGCGTAAAGCCGAGCCAATTAACCGATTTTTGGGGATTAACGGGTATCAGTTCAAGCCAAGTTCCCGGCATTGCCGGCATTGGTCCCAAAGCAGCAAAAGAGATATTAACGCAATTTCCCGACATAGAAGCGGCCTACGCCAGTGCTGATTTGGCCAAGAAATACCGTAAAAAATTTGATGAGCAGATCGATATGGCGCGAGTCTGCAAACACATTGCCACACTAAAGACCGATATAGAGCTCGGTTTTAATTTGCAAGACATTCGCTTTTCAGCGCAAGTATCCCATCCAGAATAGCAAAACGCTCCTAGAAAGGAGCGTTAAATTAACCTATTGGAGCATTAGTGCGGAGAGATGTTCGACAAGCATTGAACATGCACTGTGATCTCTTCACGATCATGATACAAATGCTTTGCCTGCATGCGGAACTTTACAT
>NZ_NDIO01000295.1:0-2147 GCF_002241085.1 Vibrio sp. V03_P4A6T147 | reverse complement strand
TAGTAAGTGTGAGTTGTGTATATGATACAAGGATTAGGTTGAATGGAAGAGGAAGCCGCCGCCGATAGAGTAGTAGGTTTTTGAGTAAACGACTTCATCATCGATCCACGCGTGGATCTGCATGCCGTTTTCGTGCAAGGATAAATTCGTTTTGTGGAAATTCATTCCACCTTCTTTAGGAAACGATACGGTATGACAGTGCATACCAACGGGAAGACGCTCGGTTTCTTCAACGCGTGCGATAAAGCCTGGAATAGCATCGATATCAACTTTCTCAGGGGTATTACCAGCAAGACCCATGATGATAGCGATATCTGTGTGGTGACCTTTCCCTGTCAGTGATAATGAACCATAAACGTCCACGGTGATTTTAGTGATGTCGCGCAATTTTCCCATTGAACGTAAATCATCAATAAACTCTTTACCCGCTTTCATCGGTCCCACTGTGTGTGAGCTTGAAGGACCAACACCGATTTTATAGATATCAAATACACTAATCATATCGATTACCTCAAAAGTAAGCCCCCCTAGCTAAGAGGGAGGCTCATTATTATAGTTATGTTCTGTATGCAGTATTCATGACGGTTGATATAACCACCAGATTAAAGAGCGCCGTAGATTACAGAAGTAATAGCAGCAAGACCACAGATAGTTGTGAAAATCTGTACTGGTGCTGAAGTCTTGAACTTCGCCATTGCAGGGATCTTGTGCATTGCAAATACAGGCAGCAGGAACAAGATGCCAGCAATCATCGGTGCGCCCATGGTTTCAATCATGCCTAGGATGCTTGGGTTTACAATCGTTACGATCCAAGTTGTCAACACGATGAAGATCAGTGACATTTTTTCAATCTTGCTTACTGAGCTATTTGAGCGAGATTTAATCAAACCAACTAGGCCTTCATGTGCCCCTAAAAAGTGACCAAAGTAGCTAGAGGTAATCGCTGCAAAGGCAACAAGAGGACCCATGTAAGAGATGATTGGTGATTCATGGATGTTTGCTAGGTAAGAAAGCACAGAAATGTTTTGCTCTTTTGCTAACGCGAGTTGCTCTGGCGACAGAGACAGCACAACAGAGAACACGAAGAACATCACAAAACCCATCAGCATCATGGCCGAGCCACCAGTGATCATATCGGTTTTCTTAACCGCGTTGTCACCATGTTGTAGGCGTTGCTCTTTAGAGAACTGGCTAATGATTGGGCTGTGGTTGAATGAAAACACAATGATAGGAATTGCAAGCCAAACGATGGTTGGCATCGCAGACCAATCAGGTGCGACTTCAATCATAGAGGTGTTCCACTCTGGAATAAGGTAGAAAGAAAGTGCTAATAAAATGAAAACCAATGGATACACCATGGCAGACGTTGCTTTTAGCATCAGCTCTTTACCAAATACTACGCCAGCCGTCATTGCCACAATCAGCGCACCAGAAAGTAACCAACGAGGAATCGATTCCATGCCAACTTGGTTAACAAGGAAGGAATCAACGGTGTTTGTGATACCAACGCCGTAGATAAGAACGATAGGGTAGATGGCGAAAAAGTATGCGAACGTAATAAGGTTTGCGCCAGTTTTACCAAAATGCTCTTCTACTGTGTCAGTAATATCAGAATCAACATTTTTTGAAGAAAGAACAAAGCGAGCTAAGCCTTTATGTGCGAACCAAGTCATTGGCGCCGCAATTAGGGCTAACATTACTAATGGCCAAAAACCACCCGCACCAGCTTTAATTGGAAGGAAAAGTACACCGGCACCAACGGCTGTACCAAAAAGTGAAAGACACCAAGTGAAATCTTTATAAGTCCACTTGCTAGAGGATTGTACGGCAGATGCCGACGAAGTTGTTGTGTTCATATTGTATTACTCATTTTTGGGAACAGGAAATAAGTCGAGCGCATTTTGCATAATTTTCTCATTCGAAAACTAGATCTAAATCATGTAACGTTCTGGCTTATTGAATGATATGTCAAAAACCCATTTTTGATCACGAAAATGGCGTGCTACATGTGAGTAATGTTAATGATTTGGATTAGTAAAAGTTATCAATATAATGCTTCGATTAACATTTATTCATGCCAAACGTTTGCTTTTGGGCGGGATAAGGAAAAATAATCATCCGTGTTATTTAAACTTATGGTTGAATAG
>NZ_NDIO01000093.1:0-2151 GCF_002241085.1 Vibrio sp. V03_P4A6T147 | reverse complement strand
CAATAAAATCACACAAAACCAGTTTAATATGCTGTTAATTCGGTGTTTTCATGGTTTTCAATCCAAGCCAAGTCCCTTGATTATAGTGATTATGACCAAGGTCTCAAAATGATCATAATGATTAATAGGAGTAGGATTCGCGACATTATTATTTTTATATAAGTGAAAAAGCAGTGAAAGACACTAAGGAAATGGCTCATTTTAGTCATGTTCAGATTTCCAATTGGACTAAACACGACACCTATTGGCTACTCAGTTTATTTGGTACGGCCGTTGGGGCTGGCATTCTATTTTTGCCAATCAACATTGGGCTAGGTGGTTTCTGGCCATTAGTGTTAATGGTCTTACTCGCTTTTCCGATGACTTATCTCTCTCATCGTGGTCTTGCTCGTTTTGTTCTCTCATCGCGCCGTCCTAATGCTGATTTTACCGACGTTGTTGAAGAACACTTTGGCCAAAGGGCTGGTCGCTTGATCTCTTTGCTGTATTTCCTCTCTATTTTCCCAATCTTACTGATTTACGGTGTAGGTCTAACTAACACGGTTGATAGCTTTTTGGTTAATCAAGCGCAGATGGTCGCTCCCCCTCGGGTGCTGCTTTCTGGTGGCTTAGTCTTTGCGTTAATTGCCATTATGCTGGGTGGCGAGAAGATCATGTTGCGCGCTTTTGCTGTTATGGTTTATCCATTGGCGGCTATTTTATTATTTCTCTCGCTCTATTTGATCCCGTATTGGTCAGTGCCGTCATTAGTATTGCCGCAAACGAGTGATTTCTTACACACAGTGTGGTTAGCCATTCCTGTCGTGGTGTTTTCTTTTAGCCACGCAGCGGCGATCTCAAGTTTTGCCAATGTTCAACGTCGTCATTATGGCGCGCTAGCGGATAAAAAATCAGAGCAGATTCTGCGTTACACCAGTCTTGTATTAATTCTGTTTGTCTTGTTGTTCGTGTTCTCTTGCGTATTGGCTTTATCACCAGAGGCATTGCAAGAAGCAAAAGTGCAAAATATTTCAGTGCTGACTTACCTTGCCAATGTCACAGATAATCCCTTTATCGCCACTCTAGGCCCTTTAGTGGCGTTTATTGCCATTACCTCTTCCTTTTTAGGGCATTTCCTTGGTGCGCGAGAAAGCCTGACTGGGCTGTTGTGTAAAAACTTTGGCCTGTCATTGCGTCTTGCTGGGCGATTCACCATTGCGATTTTGTTTGTCACGATTTGGATTGTCGCGATACTCAACCCCAGCATTCTGGGAATGATGGAAGCGTTTTCAGGCCCCGTGATCGCTATGATTCTGTTTATTATGCCGATGATTGCTGTATTCAAAGTGCCATCGCTGGCGAAGTATCAACAGCAGATGAGTACACCCTTTGTCATGGTAATAGGGTTATTGGCGGTATCGGCATTGCTTTATAATTTGCTCAATTAAATCAGCCATTGGCTCCGTCACTGGAGCCAAATCAATTACTTGATTTGAGCTTTTGTTATTTGAGGTTGTGCATTATTGAGCGTTGATGCTACCTCCAGAATATCTTGCCACTCATTGTAAGCTGATTGGTACCAAACTTGCTCCAGAATGACCGCTTGTGAATCTTGTGCTTTGGTAAGGTTAGAAACGACGTTGTTGGTTTCATTGTATAAACTGAGCACCGTGGTTTGAAGTGTATCTAAGGATCGGCTGATCGCCGCACAATCGTTGTTAACTTGATCGACACTTAGCAATAGGGCATTGAGAGACGCGATTTGTTGTTGATCTTGAGAGAGCGTTTGTTGATCGTGGTTGATGGTATTTAAAGATGATTGGATATCGCTTTGCAGGCTAGATATTTCACTTTGTGCTTCTACAATAGAGCTAACACCAAACCCTGCCAATATCAAAGAACCTCCCAGTGTAAACGGAGCAAGCACCACGCCAAAAATCGTTTCAAATATCCCTTTCTTACGCTGCGATTGAGCATTCGCAATGGCGGTTTTAAATGCTGCTATCTGCTGTTTCATTAGATCAATTTGGGCGTTAGTGGCGATAATTTCTGCTTGGATGGAAACTTCTTCTTGCTGGATCTGTGCAATAGTTTGTTGCAATGTGTTATGAGCATCTTCCACTTGGCGAGCCCAAGCATTCAATCCCTCATCATAACGTTTTATATTTGATG
>NZ_NDIO01000321.1:0-2152 GCF_002241085.1 Vibrio sp. V03_P4A6T147 | reverse complement strand
TTGAATCACTTCTTTCTTATACTGAAAAATATAGCGGATTCGAAATACTTTAAAAGTAGCACCGCTTTGTGCTTTGTATGGTTAAGTTGCTTGGGGGCTTAGTTTCACACTACAAGCATTTGGCAGGTTTTGGTAACCCAGCAAGTTTAGTTGCTTGTTTGGCCGGGCCTTTTTTAAAGAGTTTGAACAGATATTTACTATTGCCTTTTTCCGGACCATGCGCTTTTTCCATCGCTTTGACTAACATACGCACTGCGGGTGAAGTATTAAACTCTTCATAAAAGTGGCGCACGAACCAAATGACTTCTAGATGAGCGTCTGTTAACTCGATATCTTCCTGACTGGCCAGTGTCTGGATCATTCCTTCTTCCCATTGGGTATGGTCTAGGAGGTAACCCTGAGCATCAGTTTCGACGGTTTTACCATTGTATTCAAACATCTTTATTACTCGATTAAAAATCCGCGTTTAGGGTAGCGTAGTGAATGTGTGATCTCAACTGTTTAGAAAGCAAAAAGCCCGCAAGCTGTGGCTTGCGGGCTCGTTTGGACAAAATGTCGACGTAAATTAGTCGTCGTTCATAATGCCTAAAATAGCCAATAAGCTTGTGAACAAGTTCAGAATATTTAGATACATTGAGATGGTAGCACTAATGTAGTTTGTCTCCTCACCTCGTACGATGCGGCTTGTGTCAAATAGGATAAAACCAGAAAACACGAGCGCCGCGATGCTGCTGATCGCAAGTTGGCCAACGGTAGAACCAACAAAAATATTAATAATCGCCGCAACGATGACAATAATGAGGCCTGCCATTAAAAAACTTCTCATGAACGAAAAGTCTTTTTTAGTCGTAATGGTATAAGCTGATAAGCCCATAAAAACAAGGCCAGTAAGACCGAGTGCCTGAGCAATAATGCTAGAGCCATTCGGGATTGCCGCATAGTGATTAAGCATTGGGCCCAGAGCACCGCCCATTAATGTGGTGAACACAAATGTCCACACTATACCAGAAGAAGAATTAATGGCTTTAGGCATCACGAAGAATAGAATACCGATTGCTCCCAACTGCATAGCGAGTGCCATGAATGGTGAAATCTGCATTGCCATTGTTGCCATCGCAGCAGTAGCACTGGTGATAAGAGTCATTGAAAGCAAGAAGTAAGTATTCTTCAACACTTTATTAGTTTGTAGTGTGCTCTCT
This sequence comes from Vibrio sp. V03_P4A6T147, assembly GCF_002241085.1. Classification (NCBI taxonomy): domain Bacteria; kingdom Pseudomonadati; phylum Pseudomonadota; class Gammaproteobacteria; order Vibrionales; family Vibrionaceae; genus Vibrio; species Vibrio sp. V03_P4A6T147. The sequence continues at coordinate 953 of NZ_NDIO01000321.1, read as the reverse complement.
AAGCTAGCTGAGCGAGTAAACATAGGGCTGTTCATAATCTTCCTCGTAAGGGTTTATGTTTGTTTGTACATTTATGGGGCTGAATGAGCTAAAAAGCAAGCCCTGTATCGTATTTGTTTTGTGTAAATTTTAATAAAAATAGTCACTTAGATGTTAAAGAATGTGTAACACCATGTGTCTATGCTCATAAACAAAGAGAGAGGTGATGTTCACCTCTCTCTTTGTTGGTCGTTAATCCATTAATGATGGAGAATTTGAGAGAGAAAATTGCGCGTTCTATCGGATTGAGGATTTTCAAAAAATTCAACAGGGTTATTTTCTTCAATGATCTCACCAGCATCCATGAAAATAACGCGATCGGCCACTTCTTTAGCAAAGCCCATCTCATGGGTAACACAAAGCATCGTCATGCCTTCTCCTGCGAGTTCAACCATAACATCTAATACTTCCCGTACCATTTCTGGGTCAAGTGCAGATGTTGGTTCATCAAATAACATAATCTGTGGGTTCATGCACAATGAGCGTGCAATCGCAACTCGTTGCTGCTGACCGCCAGAAAGTTGACCGGGATATTTGTCTGCTTGATCAGGAATCTTTACGCGTTCCAAGTACTTCATCGCAACCGCTTCAGCTTCTCCTTTAGGCATCTTTTTTACCCAAATTGGAGCGAGTGTACAGTTTTCTAACACGGTTAAATGTGGAAAAAGATTGAAATGTTGGAAGCACATACCGACCTCGCGTCGCACGGCTTCAATATTTTTAAGATCTTCCGTCAGTTCGTTGCCCGCGACGACGATTTGTCCTTTTTGGTGCTCTTCCAAGCGGTTAATACAGCGAATCATGGTCGATTTTCCTGAGCCTGAAGGGCCACAAATAACGATCTTTTCGCCTTTTTTAACGGTAAGATTGATATTCTTTAGTACATGAAATTCACCGTACCATTTATTCATATC
>NZ_NDIO01000229.1:0-2163 GCF_002241085.1 Vibrio sp. V03_P4A6T147 | reverse complement strand
CCGTTGTTAGAACCAATATTCCACAATAACTCATAGTTCTCTTTCAAATTAATGAAATCCGGCACGACTTGTTTCAAGATGCCATCTTTTGAGGCTTTTACTGAAACATAACCGCGAGGAGGCTCAATACCGTTGGTGGCATTGGAAATTTGCGAAGAGGTTTCTGAAGGCATTAACGCTGTTAACGTTGAGTTACGTAAGCCAAATTCCATGATCTCTGCGCGCAGCGCATCCCAATCATAATGCAAAGGTTCTGCGCAAATTTGGTCGACATCTTTTTTATAGGTGTCGATAGGCAGCAAGCCTTTGGCATAATTTGTTTCATGGAATAGAGGGCATCGGCCTTGTTCTTTGGCTAACGCGACTGAAGCCTTCAACAGGTAATATTGCATCGCTTCAAAAGTGCGGTGTGTCAAACCATTTGCACTACCGTCCGAATATTTCACGCCATTTTTCGCCAGATAGTAAGCGTAGTTAATCACGCCTACACCCAATGTACGGCGATTCATGGTTGACTTATAAGCGGCAGGCAGTGGGTAATCTTGATAATCCAACAGTGCATCTAGCGCACGAACCACAAGATCAGACAACTCTTCGAAATCATCCAGAGATTGAATTGAACCTAAGTTGAATGCCGAAAGCGTACATAGCGCAATCTCACCTTCATTATCTTCAACATTAGACAGTGGTTTCGTCGGCAGTGCGATCTCCAAACAGAGATTGGATTGGCGAACAGGCGCTACAGACGCATCAAACGGGCTGTGCGTATTGCAGTGGTCAACGTTCTGGATGTAGATACGGCCAGTGGAGGCACGTTCTTGCATCAATAGGGAGAAGAGTTCTACCGCTTTCACCGTCTCTTTTTTAATCGAAGTGTCATTCTCATATTGAACATACAAACGTTCGAATTCGTCTTGGTTTTCGAAGAATGCGTCATACAATCCAGGCACATCAGAAGGGGAGAATAGGGTGATATTACCGCCTTGAACTAAGCGAGAATACATCAACTTATTGAGCTGAACACCATAGTCCATATGACGAACACGGTTCTCTTCAACGCCGCGGTTATTTTTCAATACCAGTAGCGACTGCACTTCACCGTGCCACAAAGGGTAGAAGACAGTGGCTGCGCCACCACGAACACCACCTTGAGAACAGCATTTCACTGCGGTTTGGAAATATTTATAAAAAGGAATACAACCCGTGTGGAATGCTTCACCACCGCGAATTTCCGAGCCTAATGCACGAATGCGGCCCGCGTTAATACCAATCCCCGCACGCTGTGATACATAACGTACGATAGAGCTTGCTGTGGCATTGATTGAATCTAAGCTGTCACCACATTCAATCAACACACATGAGCTAAATTGACGGGTAGGCGTGCGCACGCCCGACATGATTGGCGTTGGCAGCGAGATTTTGAACATTGATGTTGCGTCGTAAAAACGCTTAATGTAATCGAGACGGTTTTCTTTTGGATATTTCGCGAATAAGCAAGCGGCGACCAAAATGTAGAGGAACTGGGCACTCTCATAAATTTGTTTCGTCACACGGTTTTGCACGAAGTACTTACCTTCAAGCTGTTTTACCGCGGCGTAAGAAAAATTAAGGTCACGTGCGTGATCGATATAAGTGTCGAGTTCTTCAAATTCTGCGCGAGTATAATCTTCGATAAGGTGCTTATCGTATTTGCCCATTTCAACCAAACGAGAGACATGGTTGTACAAAGTGGGTGGCTCGTATTGTCCGTAGGCTTTTTTACGCAAATGGAACACCGAAAGACGAGCCGCTAGATATTGGTAATCTGGCGTCTCTTCTGAAATCAAATCGGCAGCGGATTTGATGATAGTCTCATGGATGTCAGAGGTGGTAATACCATCGTAAAACTGAATGTGAGCTTTCAGTTCTACTTGTGATACAGAGACATTGTGCAGGTCTTCCGCAGCCCACGCGATTACACGGTGGATTTTCTCAAGATCAATTGTTTCTTTGCGTCCATCACGCTTGGTGACAGTAAGTTTTTGGTTCATTCTGCTTCATTTCCCTAACAAAACTGATTAAGGCCGTATTTTTGTAGAATTGTTGTAAATTTCATCGCGGCTTTGTGATCTGAATTTATCTATATATTGTAGTGCAAACACAACATATAGGGGTTCTTTGCTT
>NZ_NDIO01000319.1:940-2167 GCF_002241085.1 Vibrio sp. V03_P4A6T147 | reverse complement strand
CATTTGAAGTAACATCTGAAAAAAGCAGCTCACGAGAAAAAAAGTAAATTTCATTATCTGAAAGCATCTCAGCTTTCAAATTTGACCAAACTGTATTCTCAGGTTGTTCAGTTAGGTTCGACATGAGGAGTTGCTCTGGTGGCAAAACTGGCTTTGGCAATTGAAAATAATCGGCAAAGTCTTGTGTCATCTGATGAATCAGCAGATGCAACTCATCTGGAGTTGCGCTGTAGATATTACGCCACGCCACTTTGTTAGAAGATGCACGATATAAGAGTGCTTCCACATGTAACTCCGAATCTTCCGCCTTCCATACGTTAAGTGAAAGCTTAAAATCGGCTTGGCTACTGTTGTTCAAAGAACCTGGCCAGCGACACGAAGAGTCAATGCGCTGCAAAAAATATCTTGGGGACTGCAAATTGGCAAGCTCGGTATATTGATAGGCCGATTGACTGCGCAATATCATTGATTTAATTGGTATTAGGTACTGCTTTGCTTGATCATCTCGGCACTGAATTTTGTTCAAAAGCAGTTGAACTTGTGGAACAAAGAACGAACCGTTGATAGCGGCTTTCTGTGTTTTCAACGTAAACACGCCCAAACCAATACTGACCATCAAGATTACGAGACCAAATAGAGTGCCCCATAATAACCATTGTGGCTTCGGCTTGGCTGGCGCGAATGAATGTGCTGGCGTTGTGCACTCAAGTATTGGTGATTCTTCAACCTCAGGCACATCTTCTGGAGCCCAACTCTCATTTTCAACCACAGAGACGAGGTTCGTCGGAATGAAATAGCCTTTCTTAGGATAGGTAACGATAAGCTTAGTTGGGTCAGTATCCGTCAGATGATCTTTTAACAAGGTACGCAATGTACTGACACGATTCGTCACGACGTTTTTCGATATGTATTTACTGTTCCATATCTCCTCAATGATCTGGTCGTTAGAAATCGGTTCTCCAACATGGCTTAGCAGCATCTCAAGCAGTTCAAGGCTTCGCGGCTCCAATTCAATATCGCCAGCTTCACTTGAGAGCACTTTGCTAGTCGGATCATAAATGAGATTGGCAATTTTTATTTGACCACAAGAGCTTCTTGCTAACGACAATATATTATTCATATTAATCCCACTCGATACGACATCCTGAATGATACCGCTATTACACAAAATAATTCAATCAATCCACTAAACATCGAAACATCATATGGCGGCTCTGTCATGGGACG
>NZ_NDIO01000319.1:0-895 GCF_002241085.1 Vibrio sp. V03_P4A6T147 | reverse complement strand
GCGGCTAAACACACATAATACCCATAGGATTTGATGGGCTAAGGCCAATCACAAACATGTGTACCAATAACGTCGCGTAAATAAAAACCATAAATTACAATCAATTAAACATTTATTGATTTTTCATTATCTTCTGTTTACTTATTTTTCTATACATAAATAAACCGTATTTCTATATTCCATCACCAAACTAATTTATGCCTTTCATTTTAACGGACATTGGTAATTCTTTGCATTGAACGTTCAAATATTAGGCAAAACATCATGAAGAAAATCCAATGAAAAAAATATTAACCCCCTTTATCGTCTTTATTTCACTAGTTCTATCGGGCTGCGCCGCACAAGAAGCATCGGATCGCTATAATGCCTCTCTAGCCGTAGGTAAGGCTTACCAAGACGTAAAAGAAGAGACTCGTCTCAACCAAAGTGCGACCAAACTCAGTCTAAAAAACCTGACTTCCGCCCCTCAATTTACAGTGCCAATGTATGGACGAGTCATTGCTGAAGAAAAGCTAAACAACGGTGTTATTTACAAGCATGTTGATGTGATGGAAGCGTCCAGTGGTGAATTCTTGGGTGGTATCATCAGCAATGAGAAAATGCGATATGTGATTTACTACTTCTTAGTCAACGAAAAAGGCATGGTCGATGATTGGGCAACAGCAACCTATGAAGCGTCGTCAAGCTGGAGCCTAAATCCAATGGCGATGACGGCAATCGCAACAGACATTGAACTGAGTAAAAAGAATGCTGAAGATCCTGAGGTCGCCAAACTAGATGACATCGTTACTGTTTCTAGCGGTAATGGGATTGGTGAATGGCGTTAGTGCTTCTCTCTTGACGTTCACCTTCATTTACCAAAACTATTGGAGTTTCAATATGACACTAATCAAAA
>NZ_NDIO01000209.1:0-2182 GCF_002241085.1 Vibrio sp. V03_P4A6T147 | reverse complement strand
TTTTTCTCCTAGCGCTATATTTTGCCACCGCCGTTAACTTGCTTGTTTATTCTGTAGTCGCGGAGTAAATGCTGTTCAAAAAAAGCGCCCCAACCGGAGTAATGCCAGTCAGCTAAGCTGACTGGCATTACTCCGGTAAGTCTACCGAAAATTTGCACTCTATGTTTTTATATCCTAAATGTTAACACACACTTATGAGGTTCTGTTTCCATTTATTACATGGTTAGCTATATTAGTTCTTCCGCTGCATAAAAGCATGCCGATTGAGATCGAGTGATAAAAGTGGCACTTATATATGCTCAGATAATCTTTACAGCCACTGAATTACTTACAACTGCCTTGATAATTCCAATACCAATAATTATCAAGTGGATCGGCTCCCCAATTATCTTGAATTGCAGTAAATCGATGTCCGTAGTATTGAACTTGCATACCCGTAGGGTAGTAATAAGAAGGGGACCATTCGCTCAGAGTAGTACATAAATCTTGAGGTTCGGGTGGAGCGGGTAATAAACCTTCTGCAATCACAACAAGGTGAGTATCTACAGAACGGTCAGCACCAGTAACTAATACATAAATATCAGTTCCTTTTATACCACTAAAACCACAATATTCGTCATTAGTCTGATTACGAGAAACGCAATCAAAGTCATTCACTGATACAGGTCTATTAATGGCTACATAAAGATCAACGTTGCCATGACCATGGTATGTATAAACTGAGGCTTCATCTGTTGAAAGATTTTTCAGAACATAATGTTGTTCATTACCATAATTAGCATCGATGATTACTGGTTTATTACTCGATAATGTAACAATGTTAGGTTCTGGTTGTGGAGTAGGCTCTGGTTGGCTTGAACCACAGTTTTGTACTTGGATCCCAACTTGAGCAAAGGCGCTGCTTACAGCAGAGCTTTCATAACCGAGTTTATGCGCTGCTTTGCAAACGCCATCAGCACCTTGCTGAAAGTTTGAATTTGGTCGCCAATACAGTTGATTCGCCGTTGCATAAGCAATGAAGGCTTGCTTAATATTCCAGCCATGGCTGGTTGCAAGATGGTAAAACGCTTTGTTGAAAATCCCTGAGCTATGGTGGACGTCTATACCTTGATAATACTGGTTAATATGGTCAATCGAACTGCCGTCTCGACTTGGGCGAATGAAATAACGCATCGCGTCTGAATATTTCATCACGTGCTCACCCATCTTCCAGTTAAAGCTGCCATGAACATATTCACTTAATGCTGCGGCTGCAACATCAGAAAAGGATTCATTCATCCCGCCAGACATTCCACGATACTCTAAACCTGAATTTTGCTCAGTAAAGCCATGACTCACTTCATGTGCAATCACATCCCACGTCGCAAGTGGATACATTGATTGATTACCATCACCAAAGGTCATCTGACGGCCATCCCAGAATGCATTACCGTAGTTATAACCGTAATGAACACGCATAGTGAGTTTCTGCTGAATAGGTCGAGTATTGAGCCACTCCATATACATGTCAAAAACACGTTGGCCAAAATAGTGAGCGTCATTCATTGGTGCATAAGCTCCGTTAACAGCCCGATGGTTGTTGACGTGACAATCAAATTGATGGACCCATCCACCATACTCTTGATTATTCATATTGAGCGTAACAACATTAGCGCTATCCATGCGGCAGTCTTTGCTAACCTGGAAACCACCATATTTTGTATTAGCACCAAAGTAGTAGCGGCCACTTTTTTGATTACCGCCTGGGCCCTCGGCTTCAATAAAAGTCAGCCCCTCCCACTCATCAAGTATTTGTCCTGATTTAGCATCGACTAAGGAGATTGGGCGAGATGGGGTCATTCCGTTCTTAGAGAGAAAATCGACTTTATAGACCAAATAAGCGGTTTGCTGATCATCTACCCAAATCATCAATTCAGTCTGTGCATCCTGCACACTTGTAGCAGCAATACCTCGTAGCTTTCCTTTGGCGGCATCGATTGCTTGGTCAACATTAATCATCGGTAAAGTTGAACCAATATCTGATTCAATCCCCGTTAAGACATGGCCATCAATTGCCTTTGCAAAACCACGATTAGAAACATCTGTGACCACAAAATGACCATAGACCGGAAGCCCATAATGGAGCTGTTGTTTACGAACGAGTGTTTCCTGTCCTACTCTAACGACATTCGCATCACGATAG
>NZ_NDIO01000400.1:0-16639 GCF_002241085.1 Vibrio sp. V03_P4A6T147 | reverse complement strand
TTTTGGAGTTATTTTTTAATAAGCACACACTTTTAAGCATACAAAACTATAAGTTCACAAAATAACAGCTAATATCACCACTAAGTAGACTTGCATCGATCGCTTAAGCTTGTCATAAAGAACATGAGAAATAAGAGTAGGGATACAAAATGAATAAGCTGTACGTTGGATCTGAAGTTGGGCAACTGCGCCGAGTATTACTCAATCGGCCAGAGCGTGCCTTAACTCATCTCACACCGTCGAACTGTCATGAACTGTTATTTGATGATGTGCTTGCCGTAGAAGATGCAGGAAAAGAGCATGATGCCTTTGCCAACACATTGAAGGACCAAGATGTTGAAGTGCTGTTGTTGCATGATCTCTTAGTCGAAACCTTAGCCGTTGCCGATGCCAAAGCGTGGTTGCTCGATACGCAAATTTCTGATTTTCGCTATGGTCCCACTTTGGCGCGCGATCTGCGCTGCTATTTAGCTGACATGGATAACGAACACCTCGCCACTCTGCTACTCGGTGGTCTTGCTTATTCCGAACTGCCCATCCACTCCTCTTCGATACTACCTAAAATGCATCGTCCGTTAGATTTTGTGATTGAGCCGTTGCCCAATCATCTCTTTACCCGCGATACCTCTTGCTGGGTGTATGGCGGCGTATCGCTTAATCCGATGATGAAACCAGCACGCCAACGTGAAACCAACCATTTACGCGCCATTTATCGTTGGCATCCTGTATTTGCAGGAGAGAGTTTTATCAAGTATTTCGGTGATGAAGATCTGCACTACGATAATGCCAATATTGAAGGGGGCGACGTACTGGTGATCGGTAAAGGTGCGGTGTTGATTGGTATTTCCGAACGCACGACTGTGCAAGGGGTAGAAAATTTTGCTGCGAGTTTATTTAAACATGAGCAGGCCAAAGAGGTGATTGCCGTTAACCTGCCTAAACACCGCTCTTGTATGCATTTAGATACTGTGATGACACATATGGATGTCGACACCTTTTCTGTTTACCCCGAAATTATGCGTCATGATTTAGAAACATGGCGTTTAACGCCGAAAGGCGATGGCGGGATGAACGTCGATTCAATGCCAAGTTACGTTAATGCGATTGAACGCGCGTTAGGTTTGGACAAACTCAAAATCATCACCACTGGTGGTGATAGCTATGAGGCTGAGCGCGAGCAATGGAATGACGCCAACAACGTGCTAACGGTTAAACCCGGAGTTGTGATTGGCTACGAGCGCAATGTCTACACTAACGAGAAATACGATAAGGCGGGCATCAAAGTATTAACCATCCCCGGCAATGAACTCGGCCGAGGCCGAGGCGGCGCGCGCTGCATGAGCTGCCCGATCGAGCGAGATGATATTTAACCTTCTCAATTCAACGCAGTGAATAAAAGAGATAAAAAAGCGGCGCATCAAAACGCCGCTTTTTATTTGCTTACGCTGCGCGATACAAACCACGTCAGCTCTGAGCGAGTAACAACGTTATTCGGTGCCACCAACAGTGAGCGAATCTAGCTTAAGCGTAGGTTGCCCTACTCCAACAGGCACACTTTGTCCTGCTTTACCGCACACTCCAACGCCGCGATCAAGGCTCAAATCGTTACCCACCATCGAGACTTGTTGCATTGCCTCAATGCCAGAACCGATCAAGGTTGCACCTTTGATTGGATAAGTAATTTTTCCATTTTCAATCATATAGGCTTCAGAGGCAGAGAACACAAATTTACCCGAGGTGATATCCACTTGGCCACCGCCAAAGTTGGGCGCATAAACGCCTTTCTTCACTGTTGAAATGATCTCTTCTGGCGTATGTTCACCCGGCAACATGTAAGTGTTGGTCATGCGCGGCATCGGTAAATGTGCGTACGATTCACGACGCCCATTACCCGTAGGATTCACCCCCATCAAACGTGCGTTGAGTTTGTCTTGTATGTAGCCTTTCAACACGCCATTTTCAATTAAGGTGTTGTATTGACCATTGACACCTTCATCGTCGACATTGAGCGAGCCACGCAGATCTTTCAGTGTGCCATCGTCAACAATCGTACAAAGCGTTGAGGTTACTTTCTGGCCAATTTTACCGGAGAAAACAGAAGATCCTTTGCGGTTAAAATCACCTTCTAAGCCATGCCCTACCGCTTCGTGAAGCAAGACGCCCGGCCAACCAGAACCGAGCACAACAGGCATCGCGCCAGCGGGAGCTGCGACAGCTTCAAGGTTGACTAAGGCTTGTCGGATAGCTTCATCGGCAAACTGAAACGCAACTTTACGGCCATCTTGTTCGGTGAGGAAAAAGTCATAACCAAAACGACCACCACCACCAGAGCTGCCTCGCTCGCGGCGATCACCTTTTTGTGCTAACACGCTGATCGACAAACGGACCAACGGGCGGATATCGCCTGCGTAAGTCCCATCGGTTGCAGCAACTAACATCTGTTCATGCACACCACTTAAGCTCACCGAGACTTCTTGGATCAACGGCTCTTTGGTACGAATGTAAGCATCCAGCTCTTGCAGTAATTCTGTTTTTTGCTTTTTTTCCCAACTGGCTAGTGGGTTATCCGCCGCATAATAGGCTTGATTATCGCTACGTTTAAAGGCTTGAACACAACCACTTTTACCTTGCTGCGCAATGCCTCGTGCGGCTATTGCACTCTGTTTCAAACCTTCTAGTTGGATTTGATCTGAATAAGCAAAACCCGTTTTTTCACCTGTGATGGCACGCACACCAACACCGCAATCGATATTAAATGAGCCGTCTTTAATAATGCTGTCTTCGAGCACTAAAGATTCATGCCAGCTCGACTGAAAATAGATATCGGCATAATCAATTTGACGAGTGGCAATTGTCGCTAGTGTATCCGCAATATCTTGCTCGGTTAATCCTGCAGGTTTTAATAGTGCATCTTCAATGCGGTTAATACTCATAGTTTGCTCTTATTATCTATAAACTGATTGGTGAATCGGGTGTGTGCAGCAATGGGCATTTTTTGTCGAACTTGCTCAACGTAAGCCAAGTCAATATCGGCGACTAAATTCCCCACTTGCTGGTTTAAGCTTGCAATAACCTCACCCCACGGGCTGATGACCATCGAATGACCCCATGTCTCGCGCCCACATGGATGAAGCCCAGTTTGCCCAACCGCAACAATCCAACACTGATTCTCTATCGCTCGGGCTCTTAACAAGACTTCCCAATGTGCCTTTCCGGTCACCGCCGTAAAGGCCGCAGGAACCACTAATATCTGAGCACCCTGCATTCTTAATTGGGAATAGAGGTGCAGAAAGCGCACATCATAGCAGATGGAAAGGCCAATTTGACCAAATGGCGTCGACGCAACACTCAGCTTTGTGCCGCAGGTAAAAGTTTCCGATTCTCGATAGCGCTGGTGGCCGTCAGCGACATCTACATCAAACATGTGTAATTTGTCGTAGTGCGCGACAAGATCGCCATTGGCGTCAAACAGCAAGGAGGTAGTCGTTACCCCAACCTCACGACGGATAGGCATACTGCCCACCAACAGCCATACCCGATGAAAGCTAGCCATAGCAGACAATTGGCTCTGCAAGGGCCCTTGCCCCAATGGCTCGGCATGTTGGTGGTACTGTTGCCGCGTACCAAACACCAGTGCATTTTCCGGCGTGACAATCCACTTCGCACCTTGCGCCACAAGTAGTGACACTTGCTGTTCGATATAGGCCAAATTCTGCGCAGGTTCAGAGCTTGACGTCATTTGAATAAGTCCAACGCGATCCATGCCTACTTCCCTATTTTTCAGTCAATTTTCTCAACTTTTCTGGCAATTTAAACTCGCCCCTACTACGTGAAAGCTCTTTAACAACCGGTGAATTAATTGGTCCTTTAACCTCATAATTGACTTGGGTAAAGACCTCAACCACAGGTGCAATCACGGTCGTAATAGCGAGGACATACAGCGCTGTTTGCGGCGTCACCGCAAAAGCCGTCAAGACGGGAATTCCTGATGTAATGTCTGGTACAAAATTCACCTCAGCATCAACAGTACGGCTATTGAGATCCGCTAAGCCTTTAATGGTCATTTCACCGGCAACAGCATCCATTTTGATGTTGTTGGTAACAAAAATCCCTTGCGAAATTTCACCACTGCCCGTAATTGAGTTAAAGGCCATTCCTTTATCAAACACGTCACTAAAATCGAGCTGCATTTTACGGATAATGGAATCTAAACTGAATAATCCGAGTAAACGAGCGGCACCGCTGACATCAGAAACTACCCCTTTACCCATAGTAGTCTCTATCTTGCCTTCTAAGCTGTCGATCTTCATTGACCAAGGCGCGCCATCCCATTCGGTTTGACTCGACATTTCAAATGGCGCTCTTTGGATACCGGAGCTGATGCCAAAGCGCTCCATCAAATCGCTATTATTGTCACCTTTCATGGTGAGATTCAGTTGGGTATGGCTACGCTCATCACCTTGTGCGTCTTTATTCAACGTCCAAGCACCACTGATATTGACTTGGTTTGAACCACTACTGATATCAATCTTCTTCCATTGCAAAGTATCACCTTGCCGTTGGAAGTCCATATTCATCTTGCCCACCTTGTAACCCTGCAACCAAAGATCATCAATGGCCAAAGTTAAGTTTGGCACCAATCGATGAAACTGTCGGTCAAAATCAGTAATAAGCGGCTCAGACTGGCGATCTTGATCAACCAACAGTGATTTTTTGGAGCTGTCCTCCAGCTCAGGAATGTAAACGTGCAAACGTTCAAGCGAGACGGACAAATCATAAGGTTCAATATAACTCGCTTGACCTTTTGCTTCTTGGCTCTCGAGCTGTGCGTACCAACCGAGATTTTTACGTCTGGCATTAAAATCAACATCGTGCCATTCAATTCCCGCTAGTAGAAGTGCTTTGACGTTGATGTCCACTCTCTCTGGTGGTGGGATCTCGGGAGTATTCATCTCCGCTAGAGCTGATTTTTTCTTCGGCTGAGGCTCGTTGGCCAAACTCAACCATTCATCCAAATTAAAGGTATCGCTGCGGATCTGCGCATGGTGGCCAACCACTGGACTGATTTTGAAATTGCCGCTCCCTACTATGAGATTGGTGGCCGTCAGGCGTGGTTTTTTCGATGTGATATCGATTTCAGCTTGGTATTTCGCTTGTGGTAATTGTAGACGAGCGGTGATCGACTCTTGGTTACCCGACGCTTGCAAGTGGGCTTTGCCTGCCACGTTGAAGGCTTTTTTTAGCGGGTAAGGGTAATCACTTTCTACCATTTTTAAATCGGCTAAGGTGTCGATTTGATAAGTGAAACCGACATCATTGAGCTGAATATCAACGCCCATTTGCCAAGGAGCATGCCCTTTTAAACGGTTTAGCCAACGCTCACCGACAAAAGGCGTCAGGGGTTTAATATCCCAGTCTCCCACCACATCAATATTCACCGCATAACCTTGGCTGGCATTTTCACCTTTAAAATCAATCGCGATCGGTTGAGTCAGCAGATCCGCCGACAAACCAGCTGCCGTCACAACGTCATTATCAAATTCAATTTTGCCAGAGACACCCTCAAGCACCATTGGCGGTGCATCAATTTCCACGTGGTTATTATTTAAATTCGCCCACCCCCACGCTCGGGGTTCCTGCTCACTATCAAAAGGAATACGAAGCTGAAATTCAGATTGCACTTCGCCACTGACTTGGATCGCCGTTAACGCCGCTCCTACCGAATCCACTAAAGGCGTTGAGGTCATATAGTCGCGTACGGCATTGCCTTGGGCTGTTGCACTGGCTTCGATTTCGATGTGTCCACCTTCGGCTAGTTCAGGTATTCGCCCTGTGATCCGCTGAGCAGTGACATCCATTAAGGTCGCAGAGTGTGAATCAAGGTACATCGCATCGTTTTCAAACAGCAGATCGAGTTGCAAATTGGTGATCGGCGGCCACGCCGTATCAAAACTAAATTTCGCCTCTTTTAAACCAACCCAAGCTTGGAATACGCCATTGTTTTGTTGGTAGGGAAAATCGCCAAGTTCACCATACCAAAGCAGTTTAGCGGTGTTGGCTTTACCGCCTTGAATCGCAGTGGAGAGATAGTCTGTTAACTTGCGCCCCAATGCTAAGGTGGGCAAATAACGCCAAGTTTCACCTGCATTGTATAAGTCCGCTTCCGCATAAAATGAAAGTAAAGGGCTGCGTTTTTCAGGAAAATCGAGACGAAATGATCCAAGCACTTGTAAGTCAGGCGTCGCCGCAGTCACTTTACTGGCCCACAATGACCAGCCATCGTCTTGCTTTTGCCACACAACATCGGCTTCACCTTGACGAATATTCAATGGTGCTTGGAAAACATCACCATAAGGTAACACGTCATCAATCAGCGTTACTTTGGCGCGGGCACTCTCCATGCTACCTGCAATGGAGGCTTTGAGATGGTGTACTTGTGGCAATAACTGCCATTGCGCCATGGCGCCATCACTGAGTTCGGCAGAATAACGAAGCGATTGCAGGCTATCTCCTTTGCTGAGCCGAATATCTTCTAGGGTTCCCCCAAAATCCAATTGCTGCAAAAGCTCGTTCGTTTTGCTGGAATCGGGCATCATTTTCACAAAGGGAAGCAAAGTTTTTATGTCTAACTGCGACAAGTTCAAACGCCATTGCGTCGGTTGCCATTCAAACGCGACATCAAGTTTAGGCCACACTTCGTCATCCGTGCGCAACTGAAGTGAGTAAGCGTTAACTTGCCATCCTTGTTCAATAGGTAACAGTTTGATGATTCCCGACTCTAACAACAGTTCATGCTGACGCTCTTCACCCCAAACCAGTTCAGAGGGCTTAAGTTCGACATAGCCATCTTTGGGTTGGTTATGTTCTAAGGTCAGCCATGCATTAAAACTCACCTGTCCTTTCTTAATGCCGGTTTCGTCTTTGAGATAACGAGTCAACCACGGGTTTATTTTGATATTGTCAGCGCTAACATAGAAGCGACCTGAAATATCGCGTAGTGAACCATGATCTTCAAAGTTAGCACTCACTAACAGAGAGTTAATACTGGTATCAGCGATGCTCACCACGCCTTCAGCTTTATGTTGCTGAGCGTTATTTTTCCACCGAAGACGTTCAATATCTAACTGGCGAATCTCCCCCGCGACAGATTGATAGAAAACCGTCGAGTCGAGTAGCGCAAAATCATCCAATTGCCGCAACAGTAGGTTGTCTAAACGTTGAATGACATTGCCTTGTGTGCGGCTCTGTTGGTTATCTTCAGCCTGTAGCTCAAGCCAGTTTACCGAGCGAATATCCAATTTGAGTTGATGAATACTGAGATCCGCGACCACAGGTTGCATTTGCAGTATTGACTGAATGAGGTCAAATTCAACATCGATTTGCTGCGCAGAAAAGTGAATTTGCGATCCATCAGGTAGCTTTGCTTTTAGCCCCTTAAGTGCAATTGACGGGTGAGTATTACGCCAAAAACCAGTGACCTCACTTAATTCAAATTCAAAACCTGAATTTTGGTTGATCAACGTTTGTATTTCGCCTTGGAAACGATTCATTTGTGGCAAAAACACACGCAAGGTGGTGACAGCAACAGCCAGCACCACTAGCACGCTAACGATAAACCACAATACTATTCGCCAAAGGCGCGTAAAAGTTGAGATCACAAAAGCCCTACTACATCATCACAACGTCAAATTGTTCTTGAATATAAAGTGGCTCCGCTTGGATACGCACTTCTTTTCCAATAAACACTTCCAACTCAGCAAGAGCATGAGACTCATCACCTTGCAAGGTTTCTGCCACCGCAGGGGATGCGTAAACCACAAATTTATCCGCATCGTAAGCACGGTTGACACGCGTGATTTCACGTAAGATTTCGAAACAGACGGTTTCAACGGTTTTCACACTGCCGCGGCCTTCACAGGTTGGACAACTTGAACATAACACGTGTTCAATACTTTCACGGGTGCGCTTACGCGTCATCTCCACCAAGCCTAACTGCGTAAAACCATTAATATTCGTTTTGACGCGATCTTTAACCAGTGCAGCATCTAAGGAGTTGAGCACTCGCTTACGGTGCTCTTCAGACATCATATCGATAAAATCAATAATGATGATGCCCCCTAAGTTGCGCAAACGTAACTGACGGGCAATGGCTTGAGTCGCTTCAACATTGGTATTAAAAATGGTTTCTTCGAGGTTACGACGGCCAACAAACGCGCCAGTATTGATATCAATCGTGGTCATGGCTTCGGTTTGGTCGATGATAAGGTATCCACCAGACTTGAGCTCCACTTTACGCTCGAGAGAACGCTGAACCTCGTTTTCGGTGTCGTACATATCAAAAATAGGCTTGTCACCTTCATACAGTTCAAGCTTATCGGTTAACTCAGGCACAAACTCTGAGGTAAACTCTTTGAGGTTCTCAAATTCAAGTCGTGAATCGACTAAAATTCGCGTCAAATCGGTGCCGACAAAATCTCGTAAAATACGCTGAGCTAAACCCAATTCGCCATACAGTGTCGAGCGTGTTTTGTATTTAACTCGACGCTCCAACACTTTCAGCCATAGCCGTTTAAGAAAGGCGGCATCTTGTGAAAGCTCTTTCTCATCAGCCCCTTCAGCGGCGGTACGAATAATGAACCCACCGTGCTCATCACAATAATGAGCCACGACTTTTTTGAGACGATCACGCTCTGATTCACTTTCAATGCGTTGTGAGACACCAACATGACTTGCGCCGGGCATAAAAACGAGATAGCGCGAAGGTAGGGTAATATCTGTCGTTAAACGGGCGCCTTTAGTGCCTAATGGATCTTTGACCACTTGCACCACGATATCTTGGCCTTGACGAACTAGCTCTGAAATATCACGAACTTGAAACTGCTGTTTTTCGTTCTCAGCCACACATTCAGTATGAGGAACAATGTCAGAAGCGTGAAGAAAAGCGGCCTTGTCTAAACCAATATCGACAAAGGCGGCCTGCATTCCGGGAAGAACTCGGCTGACTTTTCCTTTGTAAATATTGCCCACAATGCCGCGTTTCGCTTCTCGCTCAATGTGGACCTCTTGAAGAACTCCGCCTTCAATCATCGCCACTCGAGTTTCACTCGGGGTGACGTTTAGTAGCAACTCTGCACTCATGAGTACACCTCAATGTTTTTAATTATATAAATTCGTGCAAGAGCTGGTCAGTTTCGAATAATGGTAATCCTACAACAGCGTAATAGCTGCCTTCGATCTTCGTTACAAATCGTCCACCCAATCCTTGAATGCCATAACTGCCAGCCTTATCGCAAGGTTCACCCGATTGCCAATATTGTTCTATTTCTTCATCTGACAAAGGTTTAAACCATACATCCGTAGTTACCACGACGGATTTAGAATGATCATGTGTTGCTACGGTTACGGCCGTCATCACTTGATGTTTTGTACCAGATAGGCTGCGTAACATCTGTTGTGCTTGAGCAAAATCAGCGGGTTTTTCAAGTACTGTTTCACCTTGCACGACTATGGTATCAGACCCAATAACTATCGAAGCAGGGTTGGATAAAGCAACACCAGCCAGTGCTTTATCACGTGATAAACGTTCAACATACACTGCTGGGGCTTCATGCTCATTACGGCACTCTTCAACGTTGGGCACCACAATATCAAACTGATAACCCAGTTGAGTCAGTAATTCTCGTCTTCTTGGCGAGCCAGAAGCTAATACAATTTTTTTATTCATCATCTAAGATGCCAGTGGCGTCGCACACGACGAAGCAGTAGGAACATCCAAGGCCATAATATGCAATTGATCATACCAACCCATAGCGAGAGCGGGTTAAATGTCACATCTTGAATTAAATATTCGCCGCAGAAGATCAACACTTCAAGCAACATAGATAACACGCCAATGATTACGGCTTGTTGCCATAACGCCATATTACGCAGCACTAAGAAGTTAATCGCCACTAAGTAGACAACAATGGCCATCATCATGCCACGAATGCCCAATGTTGAACCAAGCAGCAGATCCCATAACAAACCAAGGATCAAAGCCGACCCTACGTTGACTCGATGCGGCAACGCTAAAACCCAATAGCATGTCACCAGCAGTAACCACGATGGGCGCAATAGATCCAGCTCACCCGGCCAAGGGATAGTTTGTAAAACCAGAGCAAAGAGAAATGATGCACCAATCACCAATTTACTTTTCACGACACTACTGGCCATCGGTTGCTTCCTCTAACATTTTCTCTGGCGTAACTTGCAATACTTTCTGCTGCCTATCTTCGTTAGGCCAGATCAACAGCAAATAGCGTAGACGATCAAAATCCACCACGGGATCGGCGGTGATCGACGCAAATTCACGCTGGGTATCTTTGTCGACCACCGAAACGTGTGCGACAGGATAACCTTCAGGATATACGCCCCCTAAACCTGATGTGACGAGCAAGTCACCCACTTCAATATCAGTGCTGGTGGGAATGTGTTCCAATTGAATACGATCCACCTGGCCATTCCCTGAAGCAATCACTCGAATATCATTACGAATAATCTGCACTGGAATCGCACTATTGGTGTCAGTCAGCAACAACACCCGGCTGTTATGCGCCGCCACAAAAGTCACTTGGCCAACAATACCTTTGTCGTTGATAACGGGTTGCCCTTCGTAAACGCCATCCGTTCGCCCTTTATCAATCACAACTTGATGACGATAAGGTGAGGTATCGACCGCCATCACCTCAGTGACAACCTTCTTTTCATCACGAACAAAAGAAGATCCAAGCAATTTACGTAACCGTTGGTTCTCTTCGCGGTATTGATCAAACAAGATCAAATCACTTTTCAAGGTGATCGCTTCTCGTTTTAAACGTTGATTCGATTCAATCAGTTTTTGATGAGTGGCGAATCGCTCATACAGATCATCAAACATGCTGCGCGGTAAATCCGCCATGTATTGAATGGGAGCCACTAAGCTATTAAGAAAAAAACGAACGTTGGAAAAAGCACCTAAACGACTATCAGCCAGCATAAGACTGGCTGATAAAATCACGGCAAAAAAGAGACGTAGCTGAAGAGATGGTCCTCGACCAAATATTGGCTTCATTCTATAAAAATCCTAGATGTCATGATGGGAGCTTTACGGCTCCCAAAGCCATTATTCTTCGCTAAATAGGTCGCCACCGTGCATATCGATCATTTCCAACGCTTTACCGCCACCAAGGGCAACACAGGTTAGAGGATTATCGGCAACCACGACTGGTATTCCCGTTTCTTCGGTCAAGAGGCGGTCGATATCTTTGAGCAGCGCTCCACCACCGGTTAATACCATACCATTTTCTGAGATATCAGAAGCAAGCTCTGGCGGACACTGTTCAAGCGCAACCATCACCGCAGAAACAATACCGGAAAGCGGTTCTTGCAGTGCTTCTAATATTTCATTGGAGTTAAGAGTAAAGCTACGAGGAACCCCTTCAGCAAGGTTACGACCACGAACTTCAATCTCCATCACTTCATCGCCGGGGTAAGCCGAGCCAATTTCATGTTTGATTTTCTCTGCGGTCGCTTCACCGATTAAGCTGCCGTAGTTACGACGCACATAATTGATGATCGCTTCATCAAAACGGTCACCGCCGATACGCACAGAGGAAGAATAAACCACACCATTCAAGGAAATAACGGCGACTTCAGTCGTACCACCACCGATATCGACCACCATTGACCCCGTAGGTTCAGAAACACGCAGACCAGCACCGATGGCCGCCGCCATAGGCTCATCAATCAAATACACTTCACGCGCGCCAGCACCGAGTGCTGATTCACGAATCGCACGGCGTTCAACTTGGGTGGAGCCGCAAGGCACACACACCAGAACGCGAGGGCTTGGTTTGAGTACACTGTTGTCATGTACCTGCTTGATGAAGTGTTGCAACATTTTTTCGGTCACGTAGAAATCCGCAATCACGCCGTCTTTCATAGGACGAATTGCAGAAATATTCCCCGGCGTACGACCAAGCATCTGCTTAGCGGCATGACCGACAGCAGCAACGCTTTTTCCACCACGACCTTTATCTTGGCGAATAGCAACAACGGAAGGCTCGTCGAGGACAATACCTTGTCCTTTAACGTATATAAGAGTATTGGCGGTACCTAAATCGATCGATAGATCGTTGGAAAACATGCCACGCAGTTTTTTGAACATATTCTTCGCTCGTCCTGCAA
This sequence comes from Vibrio sp. V03_P4A6T147, assembly GCF_002241085.1. NCBI lineage: Bacteria > Pseudomonadati > Pseudomonadota > Gammaproteobacteria > Vibrionales > Vibrionaceae > Vibrio > Vibrio sp. V03_P4A6T147. Next base: position 4,435 of record NZ_NDIO01000400.1, on the reverse strand, counting down.
GAATTAGAAGATAGAAAATTGCACTAAATGTACCAATGCCTTGCGATCACAGCAAGGCGTTGACGCATAAACATGGACTGAAACACGCAATTTCTAACAGATTCCTAACTTAGGTAGAAAAATCTCCATGAATTTGTGTGAATTATCCGGTTAATTTTTTTCACGCCACCAGATTACCCGGTCGCTGCCTCGGTACAATCCAAACTGTACTCGGCCTGAGACTTCATTTTCAAACGCGCTATTTTGATCATTGTAGGGACGCAACCAAGGCAACCCATGAGCATTGAGATCAAGCAAAGTATCAATGAATCCTTGATGACCCGCTCCCGGAGCCGTAAAGTTGATATTCGCGGCACCCAAAGCGAGCGTTTGACTGACTAAAGTAGGATAAACTTCAGGAGCCCCACCGGAACCTAAAGTTAGATCGGTCGGCGTTAAAGTGAAATTCGCAAGATCTGGTAACCTTGTACAGCTATCAAAGCTATTGGTAACAAAGCCATTGGCAGTGAAGTATTCACTCGTGATTGGCTGACTTAACGCACTCGTTTCTGGGCCATAAGTGTCGTGGATCACCAGTTTTCCCCAGCGCAATTTCATCTCATCATCAATATCTGTAATCGTATAGTCTATGCAAGGACTGCTGGCTGTTTCGCGGTAGCAAACTCCATCAAGATCTGTAAGATCGGATACCAAGAGGGTAAGATCTAACTTGCTGTTAAAAGGCACTATTGGTTGTGGTGGCTTTTGGTAGATCAATATCTCCCCAGAGAGTTCAATGCGAGAATCAACGCCATTGACTCGGTTCACACTCGTCAAATCGCTATCAAAGCTGATTGGTAAACTATTCACAGTATCGTTATATATTCGATTGTCCCACTGCCGATCATAACGCCACCAAGCACTGTCGAAATAATTGACCGTTTCACTGCCTGACGCGGATTTTGGGTGTAAGTAAATACCCGGATTTTCTTTATATCCAAACGGTTGTCCTAAATAACTGAACGATTCGTCATTAGGAGAAGTCACCTCACACTCAGCCTGTAAGCTGGTCACCACCGAAGAAGGAGAAAAATAGGCTGGGATAAAACGACCTATCGGGCCCGTTGAGGCAACGGCAATCGGCAGATTCTCACTCGCTAAATCGAGTCCAAGATACGTCGTTGGCGCGTTCAGCGAGAAATCAAACACCCCAACCTCACTCACTCTTTGTTGTACAGTCGTCGAGCTACCTAATTGGTGATCATATTCAACTTCGCCGAGAGCACCGGGCACGCCTGTCGCTGGTGCGATTAGAGTATGTTTAAGCTCAATGTTTGCTTGTTGATAATTTGTCACGCCTAAATTGTTAGTAAAATCATTATCCTCAATCGGTGCCTCCGCAACCGCTTTGATATTGAGATTAAAGTTTTCATCCGCCCTAGCAAAAATATCACAGCTAATATCGGCATTAGGACACGCTCCACTAACACCATAATAGCTAGTCGCGCTGAGCACTAAAGCACGAGGAACTCGTATAAAAGTCGTTTGACCTGTTAGTTGCAAATCCTGCTCATCACCACTTCCCGTTAAACGGGCATTCAAAGCCAGGCTACCAGCCTCACGATAGGATACGTTAATGCTCGCCTCACCATTTTGGTTGAAATTGAGCACCACTGGCATCGCAGTATTGGATGACTGCCCTACCGTCACACTATTCACACCAACCGATAAAGCGCTAAAACCTTGTCCCCCATTAGGGCTCAAGTAATCACTCCAAAAGGAAACGGGTTTCTGTACATTTTGAAAACTAGGCAAACACAGTTGTGAAGCGTTATCTTTTCGTACCGCTTTAATGGTCCCAGTTACCGATTGATTGGCATAGGAATTAGGTACATCCAAAATGAAGCCACTGTCAGCAAAGTTCATCGTGCAGTTACTGGCCAAAAAGGGGCCAGCATTCCCATTGTGGCTGCATAAAGTGTTATTGAAAGACATAGCGGTGGGAACGGAACCAGAAACATCAACGGTGACATTACCTGCGCTGTTACGCCTAAGTTGGGTGTTACCAACCCCATTGCTAAATGAGATAGTTGAACCATTCACCCAACCGCCCGTTGCACTAGGTAGAGAGTTAGGGACTAAATAAGCAATAACCGGATCGGTAAATAAGTTATTGCAATTTTCATCGGCACACGCTGTCACAGACACGTCAGAGGCTGCACAAGTTAAACCTTGTGCTGGCAAAGAGATGCGAAAGTGATTAATTTGCTCACCAACTGGACGAGAATTGAGCGCACAGACTTCGAAATTATCAATTTCATGGTTATTAGTCGAAGAGCCTGTAGAACCTGTGATGGACATAAACAGATCCGTAGGAACATTTTGTTGCGCCGCAAATGACATCACATTAACTGGCCCAATTAAAGTTTTCCAACTGTCAGTTCCAACTTTACGGCTTACGGTCACCAGCGACGTTGAAGCTTGAGTTGAGTCAATAACAATTCGGTAGCGGTGCTGAGGATTACCATTGGTATTGTCTACCCTCGGATTTAGGCAATCTCCATTGGTATTGGTTGTGCCGTTATTACACGTGCCTGCTAAATAGTTATAACCGCTATAGCCAGAACCAGAACCTCTTAATACAACAGCTTGCCGCCTGCGGCCTGGACCATTCCCGCCACCTTCAATCGAATAATTACCATATTCATCCAATCCAATGCCTAACCAGCCGCCCGCAAATCCGGGTTTTTGCTCATTGACTTTATAACCAAAACCTAAAGGACCACCAAATGCTCCAACTTGAGGAGTGACAGAGGCATCAGAAAAAACAATCGCCACCCCATCAGCACCATTACCGCCATAGGCAAAATAGTCAAATTCAACCTCTACACGGTTCCCTGCCGCTGGGAAAATGCGTTGGAATGTTGAAGCGGTGGCTTGGTTTTGCACCGCTTGTGTTAATCGCATGCGATTATTGGTGATTGAAGGCGTAAAGTTACCACTGCTACTGAATACTCGCCACTGCTCATCCAATGGCTGACTTTGGAAATCATCGCTAAAACATTGCAGCCCTGAACTTTGGCACAGATGACGTTCGTTATACAGATTGACAATCTGACTATCAGTGAGAGCTTGATTATAAATAGCCACCTCATCAAGCCTTCCGGAGAAAGTTCTGTTGTCGGAATTGTAATCTCGACCAATCTCTAAATTCACTGTATTGGTTTTGAGTGGTTGATTATCGCTGTTTGTCGCCGCAACCACACCATTAATATAGATTTTTTGTCTCTCATTACTACTTGCTGAGCGGTTATAGCGAATGGTGATATGAGTCCAAGTATTTAGCGGAATAACATTGGATGTGGTTAATGTATTGGCACCGCCAGAACTTCTCTCCCAATACCAAAAAACTCGCCCTTGGCTATCAAGGTGGAATTCGTAGTTAGTATCTTTCGCCACTATGGTATGCAAGCCACCATTCGCCGGGCGACTGACGGGGTACACCCACGCAGATATCGTTAGCTGGTCCGAGAAGGATAACTGGCTATCATGAGCCACTTGTACATATTGGTTTTGGTTGGCAACAAACTCGCCATAACCACAAGTACCGTAATTATTAATATTGGCGGGTAGCGCCGGTGATTGAGAGCTGGTAAGCGCACCATTCATTGCGCGGCCGTTAAGAGAAGAGCCAAACGCATTCTTGACTTCATTGACAGCCCCACTCCATTGCACTTCATCAAAATGATAGCGCGCTACAGGAGAGGGATCACAAGCATTCAATGGATTAGATATGGGGGAACATGTACCAGTAATTGAACTATTGTTGACATTAACTTGGCCACCAGCATTATTAATTGCCGCATTAAAATCACCATAAGCCGTTGAGTCATTTAAGGTGATATCGTTAGAGGTAGTACTGATATTGACCTGAGAATCAGGCCTTCCTAGCTGGCTATTGTTTGCCGTGAAATGACTTGCCCCTGATACAGAACCGGAAGTCATATCCACCGAATTAAACGTCACAGAGTTATTAGAGGTCATCGTAATATTGCCGCTATACACACTTCCTGTAATGACAATGCCTGATTGCGCCGTAATATTACCAACCACGTTTGCTCCAGTAATAACAACCGTTTGATCATTACTGGTTAAATTACCCTGCACGCTACCACCGTTGATAGTGACGTTTCCTCCCGTCGTAACATTACCAATTAAATTGGTGTTATTGAAAGTTACGTTGCTGCTGTTGGCTGAAACATCCCCATAAATCGTATTTTGAGAGCCTTGGCTGGCTATCGCTCCGTAGTTCGCTTGCAGACTTATCCTATTTGATGCGTTACCCACTTGGTTATTAATCAAATAAAAACCGTCATTGGCGATCAGTGTTGAGTCAACATCGGCGACAATCACATCACCATCATTTAACGTCACTTGACCATTACCGCTACAGGTA
>NZ_NDIO01000226.1:0-2223 GCF_002241085.1 Vibrio sp. V03_P4A6T147 | reverse complement strand
TTCCACCTAAATCCCAATTAATTAACAACTAATACACCATCAAAAAACCAGAGAATAACATTTACAATCTATTGCCTTAACTTAGATTAGTCTGTAGTCTCGAACCCATGCGTAGCTGATTATTTCAGATACAGCAAACACACATCGAACTATTAAGAACAATATTCTGAGTTCTCTGAAAGCTGACAACATATAACACTAACTTTTTGCCAGTTCATGGATGATGGCGCAAATATTCACGGTCTATTTAGTGTACCGATAGTATTCATCACTCCAACACTGGCTCCGCAGCCGAAGAGAAGCTTCATACCTCAGGGAAGTCGTAAAGGAGTAAACAATGAAGCGAGAACAATGGGGATCCCGTGCAGGGTTCATTCTGGCTGCCGTAGGTTCGGCTATCGGTCTTGGAAACATATGGCGTTTCCCTTATATGGCTTATGAGAATGGGGGTGGTGCATTCTTCATCCCTTACCTTTTCGCCATGATCACAGCGGGTATACCGTTTATGATCCTAGAGTTCAGTATGGGTCAAAAGCATCGCGGTTCAGCACCAGCCACACTGGCTAAAATTCACGCAAAATTTGAATGGTTAGGTTGGTTCCAAGTAGGGGTTGCCGCTATTATTGCTGTGTATTATGTGGCCGTTATTGGCTGGGCTATTTCCTACTTTGGTATGTCGTTTACACAAAGTTGGGGAACCGATACTAATGCTTTCTTCTTTAGCAACTATTTAGCACTAGGCGATAATTCACCGACAAATCTCGGTAGTATTCAATGGAAAATCGCCATTGCAATGCTGATTGCATGGGCCATTACTTATGCTGCTATCGTCGGTGGAGTGAAATCTGGAATCGAACGCGCTTCAAAAATCATGATGCCAATACTGTTTATCATGGTACTGCTTTTGATTGGCCGCATGATTTTCCTACCAGGTGCATTAGATGGTGTGAACTACATGTTTGAGCCTGACTTTGACAAGATCTGGGATGTGAAGGTTTGGGCTGCTGCTTATGGACAGATTTTCTTCACCCTAAGTATTGGTTTTGCCATCATGCTGGCGTATTCCAGCTACCTTCCTGAGAAATCAGACATAACGAATAACGCCTTCATGACAGTATTGATCAACTGTGGTTTCTCAATTCTGGCGGGGATTATGATTTTCTCTGTTCTTGGCTACATGGCTCATGAACAAGGCAAACCGTTGACAGAAGTCGTGTCTGCGGGCGTTGGGCTTGCATTCGTTACGTTACCAGCGGCTATCAACCTATTGCCAGCGCCCTATATTCTTGGGCCAATCTTCTTCTTTGCACTTGTTGTTGCAGGCCTAAGCTCACACATATCAATCATTGAAGCCGTCACCTCAGCCGTCATCGATAAGCTAAAATGGAGCCGTAAAAAGGCCGCTAATGTAGTTATCAGCGTAGGGTTTTTGGTTTCAATGGCCTTTGCGACCAACGGTGGCCTGTTGCTACTCGACCTTGTCGACCACTTCGCAAACAACGTGGGCATTATGGCGAGCTGTCTAGTGGAACTTACGCTCATGGCATGGCTATTTAAGATTTCTGACGTACGCAAATACGTGAACAGCATTTCCGATTTCAATATTGGCGTGTGGTTTGATATTTGTCTGCGCTTTATCTCACCTGTAATTTTGGCCATTATTGTCGCCACAAAACTGAACGCTCTATTCACAGAAGGTTACGGTGGTTATGACCTCACCCTAGGATGGGTCATGATCGGGTTACTATTCGCTATAGGCGTAACAATCAATGCAACAAGCCGCAAGGAGTGCAACTAATGACGACAAGTGCAATTATTATGATGATTATTGGTTTGGGCATTACGTGGGGTGGCGCCGCCATCTGCATTAAAAAAGCCATGAACAAACAATAATCCTGTTGATTCTAAAAGCCGATGTCATCATCGGCTTTTTTTATGCCTGTCGACAACCGCTACACCTGCCTCTTGAAGCCAAACCTATTCATGCCACCCAACCACAGCAAAATTAAACAAGTGATGTGAATAAAGGAATAGAGCGAAATAGCCCTTACTTGATTATCGTTTGAGATAAAAGAGAGTTAAGTCAACAAGCCAAGCGTGAGATCCGTCTTATCGCCGCAAGCGGACAACTCAACTAATAAATGAGATGGCAATGATCAACTTATAAAAATAGGGGATGGCTGATGAACGAGTTAGCGGCAAAAGAAAAGGAGGCTTTCGCCT
>NZ_NDIO01000133.1:0-2223 GCF_002241085.1 Vibrio sp. V03_P4A6T147 | reverse complement strand
GTTGGATAGACCATCGCTAAGGATGTGCATGGCGACACACCCATGGCTTACTAAATTGCCTTCTACAATTCATTTTGTGCCCTACAGCGTGTTTCATTAGCAGCAGTAATCGATTACTAATCCTTATTTGAAAACACCTTCAATAAGATGCTAATTGCTTATGAGGATCACTTAGTTCGAACTTAGCCCAACATCTAAAAAACCGATTTAAACATTGTCGTTTTTGTTCAATCTTAGCGAGCGGACATTGCTTATTATGTGTGACATCCGAAAGCGAGGCACTTCTTAGATAAAGGTGTAAAGCTTTCCAGTAAATCAAAAAAATTAGGTAAAAAACGATGTTAGAAATTAAACCAATAGAAAATCTAGAAGAAATCAGCACACTAAAGCAAGCATATTTTGCACAATCAACAGCACCGCTTGATGGTATGTGGCACTTTGGATTTGTACCCATGTCTACACACTTTGGGTTTTATGAGCAAGAAATCCTAGTTGGATACTGCTGCATCAATGGTGAAGGTTATATGTTGCAGTTCTACTTGAGTAATGATGCTAAAATGGATGCAAAAGAACTTTTCACGCTTATCGCAGAACAAAATAGCTCAATCATTGGGGCTGTAAATGGTGCATTTGTCAGTACAGCAGAGCCGCAATATCTGTCACTTAGCCTTGATAACGCATCAGCAGTGAAGGTTAATTCTCTGATGTACAAGCAAAAAGAGGCGAGTAAGCAAAGCATTATCCCAGAGTTTGAACTAAAGCTAGCAGAGTCAGAGCAACTGGAGCAGTTTGTTGAGTTTGCAGCCACTACTATTGGCGCACCAGAGCAGTGGCTTACAGGCTACTTTGGTAACCTGATTGATCGTAAAGAGTTATTCGGTTACTGGAGCGAGAATGAACTTATTGCAACAGGCGAGTGCCGTCTGTCTGATGAGTACCAAACGGAATATGCAGACCTTGGCATGATTGTCGCTCAATCACAACGTGGAAAAGGCATTGCTACTCAACTGCTTAAATGGTTAGTCAACTCAGCTAATCAGCGTGGTTTAACGCCTATCTGTTCTACTGAGAGCATTAATGTAGGTGCACAAAAAGCTATTAAACGTGCGGGTTTATCATCTTCAAACCGCATTGTTCAGGTTGAATTTAACAACAAATAACTTGTTATCCCTCTTGCTGTGGTAAGGGGGATTTTTGTTTACGACGATCTGACTTATAGTACCCTTAATCAATAAACCTAACGGAAATGGTTATGATCCATTGGCTAAAGTCGCCAAACTCACCATGTGTTTCCCAATATGTAGAATGCTATTGGTTGATTGATAAGTGCCCTGATTCAGAGACTTATCAATTCCCAAAGCTCAACCCTGACCCATCGGCACATTTGATTCTTTCACCTCACAATCAAGCCTACTCTTATGACCTGAACCCGAGCATAGCGAAGGGAGAAGGCAGCCATTGGCTTTATCCACATCGGCAGACCTTTGAATTAGATCACTCTAAGCCATTTGTTCATCTTGGTATCAAGTTTCGTGTCGGCGCTCTTTACTGTTTACCCGATTTTTCTACCAATCCTTTGGCACTAGATGAAGTGGAGTCAGTGGAAGACTCAACATTGTTCAAGCAATTAGGTATGGATGAAAGCAAACTGATTGAACAGGCTCGAACTAATCCACAGCAGTGTGTAGAGCAGTTAGATACGATGCTGTCGCCTTGGTTGGAACAGTGCACCGAAGATCAGCACAGTAAAATCACTCGCAATGTACTTAAACATCTAGACCAGAGTACGATATCTGAGCTGGGTGAAAAACTGTATTGTTCACAAAGAACCCTAGAAAGAAGCTTTCAACGCACCACAGGGCTTACCCTTAAACAGTGCCAGTCGATGAATAGATTAGAAGCAATGCTAGAGTATCTCTATCAACGTGAATCGACTGAACTAGATTGGGTTGAAGTTGTCTTCAAATTTGGTTTTAGTGATCAACCTCACTTGATCCGCCACCTTAAAAAACAGCTTGGCTTTACACCTAAAACTTATGAGAAAGAGCGAGGGTTGACGATTGATGTCTATGGTGGTGTTAGTTCAAAATCAAAGTTAGGCTGATGGAACTATTCAATGGGCACTAACGCATTACAGAACCTAATTTAAAGTGAAAGTATTGACGTAATTATTTTAGCTCGCTCTGTCCAAATCCCTGTTAGCGGATACGATACTAATGGAAA
>NZ_NDIO01000359.1:0-2224 GCF_002241085.1 Vibrio sp. V03_P4A6T147 | reverse complement strand
GTAGAATGCATCCCGTACTTGAGAGGAACGAAGAAACAACCCAACCCCTTGATGTTACAGGGGCGCGTTGGCAGAGGGGCTATGCAGCGGATTGCAAATCCGTGGACCTCGGTTCGACTCCGGGACGCGCCTCCATTGCGACACTAGCTCAGTTGGTAGAGCGCAACCTTGCCAAGGTTGAGGTCACGAGTTCGAACCTCGTGTGTCGCTCCAAATTTTGAGGTGTTGAACTTAACGTTCAGTATCTAAAGATGGTGTTACTAAATTTTGTAAACAGCATCGCAATGCAGAATTGCGTGCCCTGGTGGTGAAATTGGTAGACACAAGGGATTTAAAATCCCTCGACTTTCGAGTCGTGCCGGTTCAAGTCCGGCCCGGGGCACCATCTTTTTACTGCTTATGCAGTATGCGACACTAGCTCAGTTGGTAGAGCGCAACCTTGCCAAGGTTGAGGTCACGAGTTCGAACCTCGTGTGTCGCTCCAAATTAAAGCCCTAGCAGAAATGCTGGGGCTTTTTCATCTCTGTCTCACAGCTAGTTCACAACCAACGATGTCGTTTTAGAGCCACCTTGCCAAGGTTGAGGTCACGCTTTTAGTCCAAAAGAAAGCGAACCTCGCGTGTCGCTCCAAATTAAAGCCCTAGCAGAAATTGGGTAAATCCCCCCCCTACGTTCACTATATTCGTTGACGGTTTCGGACGTGAAATTGAAATATTTTAAGCAAAGCCATCACCATCAAACAGCAGTGCTTCAATTTATGGTCAAATCTCGCATCGTTTTTACTCTCCATCCCCAATTCTAGAATGTTAATAATTTGATAAAGCAACCTTTATCTTGAGTTGTTATTATTTTGTGAAGTGAAATTTCGGCCTACTTCACATAATTTTCGTGCCAACATTTAATTTATGGTGTGAATTATTTGCAAAAGCGTGATTTATATAAACTTATCAACAACCCATTCATGGGAACGATTCCCAATGTGACATTGATCTATTTTTACATTGATTCGGTGAATGTAAACTCCATCCCCGTCAGCAACGTTAAGGGAATACATAAGCAGTGGTTGCTGAGCAATAAAGAGATTGAGCTGTTCATGATTACCAAAGTAGCGTGCTACTTCCCCCGGTGAATCTGAGCCTAACTCATTAATTTTATTGTCTATATCTCAGGATGAGATTCAAGGTGCCAAGCACCAACATAATGATAATGATGACCATAAGGTCGATGGAGTATAAAAAATGAATTTTGCTACCTCTGGTAAACTTTCTCTTGCCGCAATTCTAATTTCAGCCGCACTACAAGCAAACGCAGGTATCAGTGTTGAAGGTGAACAAGGTGTTTTCTCAATCGGCGGTGATGTTGAGTTCGATATCAACCTTCGTGATAAAAATGCCACTGACAAGCAACATCTAAATCAAGATGGCCGCCTTTTGGTTCAAATCGCTGGTGAGCGCAGTGTGAGTGGTGACCGTTATATCAAAGCACAAGCACAACCTTTACTTAAAACAACGGGTAAAGTTGAACTTGATGATGCGTGGATTGCATTTGGTCAAGCGAATAACTGGGAACTGAAAGTAGGCCGCTATGAAGCGTTTGATTTGTTCCCTGTTGGCCAAGATACTATGCTTGAATACGCTAAAGTTGATAATGACGCTGAGACAAGTTTTGGTAACGGCGACGTGTACCGAGCGAATGCGGCTCGTGGCCGCGGTGATAACGGACAAATTGGCTTTAGCAAAACGGCAGATAACCTTTATTTTGAACTCTCAACTAAATTTGAGAATGAGTCTGCAGCGGATCAGAATGCCGTATTTGTACGCCCAGTTGTTGCATACCAGATCGTTGACTCAGTTCGTGTTGCTGCTGGTTTAGAAGCCAATCTGACTGCAGATGATAAAGATGCTGCGAATGATTTCCTTGGTTATGGCGCGACAGTTAACTATTCTGCTAACGATCTTTCTATCAACGTGAACTATGCGTTCCGTGATTTCGACAAAACTAAACAAGAAGATACGACCATCGGTGCTAACTTACTGTTTAAAGGCTTTGGTTTGGGTCATGTCTATGGAGAAACTGAGACAACTAATACAGTAAAAGTAAACACCACTTATGCTTCTTACCAATTTGCTAATGTGATGGATGTGGAAGATTTCTCTGTTTATCTAGGTACTTACTACTCGAAAGTAGACGACACAGAAAACAAAGATCTAGGCATGCGTATCCG
>NZ_NDIO01000053.1:0-2227 GCF_002241085.1 Vibrio sp. V03_P4A6T147 | reverse complement strand
CCGCTTCAGTCACACTAAAACTGCAAGAGCTTGAACGCCACTATGGCGTGAAATTGCTGCAAAGAACCACACGTAAAATTGCATTGACGGAAGCCGGCGAACGTTTCTATCCATTATGTTTACAAACCTTAGCCAACATCACTGAAGTCGAGTCTTCGCTATTCGCCGAGAAAACACACTTGGAAGGCAATATAAAAATTTCAGCACCCAAAGATCTCGGGCGACAACATTTGCTGCCACTGCTCGACTCCTTCTTAGCAAGACATCCTAAAATTGTGCCTCAGATTACCTTTAGTGACAGTGTGTTAGGGATATATGAAACAAAACTTGATTTGGTATTGCGTTACGGCACACTCAAAGATAGTCAATTGGTTTCCAGAAAATTAGCAACAAGTCGCCGCGTTCTTTGTGCCTCACCCGCATATTTAGCGTGTCATGGTCAACCGACGCACCCAGAGGATCTCAAACAGCATGCTTGCTTGGGTATGCTACGCAAAAGTGAATCATTAACGCGTTGGTCTTTTCTTAAAGGAGATGTCGTTCAAGATATTCTGATCAAACCATCACGTTTGTCTAATGATGGCGAAGTGATTCGCCAGTGGGCACTCGAAGGCGCAGGTATTGCACTCAAATCACAACTCGATATTCAACCCGACCTCAATGCTGGGAAACTCGTTCTTCTCTTGGAAGATTATCGGCAAAGTTTTAGTTCACACGATTTGGCCACAGGATCGGACTTGCATCTGCTCTCTCCCAATCGTGATCACCAACCGTCACGTATCAAAATATTGATCGAGGAGATTGTGCGCTATTTTGAAAAACGTACGCTTCCTACTGGGCAATAGCAAAAGAGCGCCGATAAAGGCGCTCTTTGTTTATTTTATTTCGACAATTTTCGGCGATTAAATGTCGAAAATTGTATTTTTGCTCTTAGGCGGCTATTTCTTATTCGCGTACTTCATTGAGTCCAACGCGACAGCGAAAATAATAATGCCACCTTTAATGATGTACTGCCAGTAAGGGCTCACGCCAATGTAGGTCATACCATAGTTGATCACAGTGAAGATAAGCACACCCGTGACCACACCCGCAATGCTTCCGACGCCGCCAGCAAATGACACGCCACCCACAACACAGGCTGCAATCGCATCCAACTCGTACAGGAAGCCAAGGTTATTGGTCGCACTGCCGATACGGCCAGCTTCCAACATACCGCCAAACGCATAGAACACACCCGATAGAGCATACACTTTCAGTAGCGTCAATGGCACATTAACACCAGAAACTTTTGCGGCTTCTGGGTTACCACCGACCGCGAAAATGTTCTTACCAAAAACGGTCTTATTCCACAAAATCCATGTAAAGATAATCGCGATAATGGCGTAGAAGGTTATGTACGAAAACCTAAAATCCCCGAATCGAATAAAACCTTGAGTGAATGAAGAGAAACGCTCATCAAAACCTGCAATTGGAGATGCACCCACCGAATCGTAGTAGAGAGAGTTAATCCCGTAGACGATGATCATGGTGCCTAATGTGGCGATAAACGGCGTTACTTTTAAATAAGCAACAATCACACCGTTCACTAAGCCGATGATCGCGCCGATCGCGCACACACAAAGAATCACAGCCACAATCGGCACGTCACCAATGCTGGGGAATACTTTGTTGACGTTATCAATTGATTGTAAAAGTGTTGCCGAAATTACAGCGGCTAAACCCACTTGACGTCCAGCAGAAAGGTCGGTTCCTTGCGTTACAATCAGCCCCGCCACACCCAATGCAATAATAACGCGCACTGAAGATTGCGTTAATATATTACTAAAGTTGCGTAAACTTAAAAATGATGGCTCCTGAATAATAATAATTGCCAGAAGAATAAATAGAACCGCATAGATCGCACCTTCCTTTAGGTGCTTCATTGCAAATGTTTTAACTGAATCCATAATAATTTCCCTAGAGGTAACGAGAGGCCAGCTCTAATATTTCATTCTGTGAAGTGTCTTTAGTATTAACGATTCCCGCAGCTCGGCCATTACTCATCACCAATATTCTATCGGTAATGCCTAACAACTCTGGCATTTCGGAAGAGATAATAATAATCCCTTTATTCTTTTTCGCTAATTCCAATATCAATTGATAAATTTCAAACTTTGCTCCGACATCAATACCCCGAGTCGGCTCATCAAGCATTAATATTTCTGGCTGAGTTAACAACCAACGGCCA
>NZ_NDIO01000307.1:0-2229 GCF_002241085.1 Vibrio sp. V03_P4A6T147 | reverse complement strand
AGGACAAAGACCTGCCAAAGAATAGAAAAATTGCATATTTGATGATTTTTTATAATTAAATTTAATCAAACTAATGTTTGAAAATTAAACAGAGGTTGTAACGAACCTTAAATGAAGCGTGGATAGTCAAGAACCATCAAGATCAGAGTTAAGGTTGTCGAGCGGGAAATAAAAAACGCAGCGAAAGGCTGCGTTTGTGGGGTGAAAGCGCCTTAATTCATTGGCCTCTTTCAATCGATTTTAGTGGGGGTTATTGGGTAAGGTCAATCTTGTAAACCGCAAAACCAACCTCATCGTTTTCCACCAAAGTCATTGGGTATTGGCCTTTCTCTTTGATGAACTGTGCTGCTTTCTCACTTGGAGAGGTTTCAAAACGAACATCTAACGCGGTATTAGTTTTAATCGGAGCAAACGACCAGTTGTTATCAGCACTTGGCGTAACTTGACCTTTTTCTTTACTCACGCGCGAAATGTAGTTGGCAACGGCCGTGCGGTTTTCGTCGGGTGAGTCAAAGGCAACAAATTGTGCGCCCGTGCCTGCAAATTTATTGCTGTAAGCGCGGTAGTTATTGGTGGCGACAATAAAGGTCTGTTTTACATCGATAGGTTTACCTTGATAAGTTAAGCCTACAATGCGCTCAGCATCTTTATTCGCCACTTTACAATCACCATCGTATTTGGCGGGTTGAGTTACATCGATTTGGTAATTCACCCCATCCATCACATCAAAGTTATACGTGCGGAAATCAGCCCAATTGATCAAGGATTGTGGTTGAGTGCTGTGCGGATCAATCTGATTAAACTGCCCCGCGCTGCATTCCAACCATTCCTTCACTTCTTTACCCGTCATTTTCAGCGCGACTAATGTATTAGGGTAAAGATAGAGATCCGCTGCGTTACGAAATGTCAGTTGGCCAGCTTCGACTTCAGTGAAACCGGCAGGATCATCTTTACGGCCACCAACTTTGAAAGGGGCTGCGGCCGATAACACCGGCAAACCATCAAGATCAGGGTCGCCTTGAATAAAGCGTTCCACATAATCTTTTTGTGCAAGATTAACGATTTGCACGGTTGGGTCATCTTGTACCAAGGCTAAAAAGCTGTACATCACATCATTTGCTTGGCCAATCGGTTGATTCACGAAATCTCGCGTGCCTTTGTGGTCTGACTCTAAGGCTTTCACTATGCCTGTATCGGCTGCTGCCAGTGATTTCTTATTGGCTTTATCGAAGATTGGGCGAGCTTGGGATTGACCATTCACGACTGACCATTGGCCATCTTTGCTTTGCAAAGTCAGATCCATCACACCGACATGGCTACCCCAGCGCCCTGGCATGACAGCGGTTACGCCATTAATGGTGCCTTTAGTCACATCTGCTCCTGGCAGTTTGGCAAAATCTTGGCTAGGGAATACAGCGTGAGAGTGACCAAAAGCAATCGCGTCAATGCCTTCTACTTGGGTGAGGTAGTAAACCGAGTTTTCTGCACCAACGGAATATGGGTTAGCTGAGACACCAGAGTGCGGGATTGCCACGATCACATCGGCACCCTCTTTCTTCATCTGCGGGATCAGCTCCTCGGCTGTTTGCTTGATGTCTTTGGCAAACACTTTGCCATCCAGATTTTTCTTATCCCACACCATGATTTGTGGTGGGACAAAACCAATGTAACCCACTTTAATTTGGTGCTCTTTGCCATCGGTATCTTTGAACGTGTGCGTTTTAATGAGATAGGGATTGAAGAGGTGTTTGCCCGTTTGTTGGTCATAGACGTTGGCATTGACATAAGGGAATGCGGCGTCGTTAATACTCTCCTTTAAAAAGGACAAACCGTAGTTAAATTCATGGTTACCAATGTTACCCACATCGTAGCCGAGCTGATTCATCGCTTTGTAAACTGGGTGAACCTCACCAACCTTGATGCCTTTGGCGGCCATATAGTCGCCCATTGGGCTACCTTGGAGTAAATCACCGTTATCGACCAAAATGCTGTTTTCGACTTCGCTGCGCGCTTGCTTCACTAACGTCGCCGCACGGGATAAACCAATCTGGTTCGATGGCTTGTCTTTGTAGTAATCGTAATCCATCACATTGGTGTGAATATCGGTCGTTTCGACGATACGCAGTTTAATGGTGTCCGCCATTGCTGGGCCAGCCATTGCTAACATACCGCTCAAAATCGCGATGGAGAGAGGTTTCACTGCCACTTTCATTGTGTACTCCAGTTAGG
>NZ_NDIO01000365.1:0-2255 GCF_002241085.1 Vibrio sp. V03_P4A6T147 | reverse complement strand
ACCTTTATCTATTTTTCGTTGAGGCCCGGATTTTAACTGAACTTTGGACACATTCAAATCAACAAATGTCTTTAGGGGCCGTATTATTGCGAGAGAATAAGGATGACCAAGCTAGGCTAGAGTTGTTATACTGTGAAGCCATTTTAGTTCAAACAGTTATTAGATAGAGATCATGCTGAAAATATATAACTCAATCACTAGACAAAAAGAAGAATTCAAACCAATTCATGCCAACAAAGTGGGGATGTATGTCTGTGGAGTCACCATTTATGATCTCTGTCATATTGGCCATGGTCGCACCTTCGTTTCTTTTGATGTGATTTCTCGCTACTTGCGCTACTTAGGCTATGACCTTACATTTGTGCGTAACATCACTGATATTGATGACAAAATCATTAAACGTGCTGCAGAAAATGGTGAATCTTGCGATTCGCTAACCGAGCGCTTAATCGCAGACATGCATGCAGATTTCGATGCATTGAATATGAAACGTCCAGATGTCGAGCCTCGTGCAACCGCTTATATCCAAGAAATCATAGGCTTGGTGCAACGACTGATTGAACGCGGTTTTGCTTACGTTGCTTCTAATGGTGATGTGATGTTTGAAGTCAGCAAATTTGACGAATACGGCAAGTTATCCAAACAAGATCTCGATCAGCTTCAAGCGGGCGCTCGTGTTGATGTTGATCTTGCTAAGCGTAGCCCACTTGATTTTGTGTTGTGGAAAATGTCGAAGCCGGGCGAACCCACTTGGGAATCCCCATGGGGAGAAGGACGCCCAGGCTGGCACATCGAATGTTCGGCGATGAATTCAGCGATTTTGGGTAACCACTTTGATATTCATGGTGGAGGCTCTGATTTGCAGTTTCCTCACCATGAAAATGAAATTGCTCAGTCATGCTGCGCACATGACACTCCCTATGTGAACACATGGATGCACAGTGGCATGGTGATGGTGGATAGAGAAAAAATGTCTAAATCATTAGGGAATTTTTTCACAATCCGCGATGTACTTGCTCACTATGATGCGGAAACGGTGCGCTATTTCTTGATGTCGGGCCATTATCGTAGCCAATTAAATTACAGCGAAGATAACCTAAAACAAGCGCGAGCCTCGCTAGAGCGTCTATACACAGCGTTGAGAGGGTTGGATTTAACCGTAGCAGTTGCGGGCGGTGAAGAGTATGTCAGTCGCTTTACGATAGCGATGAATGATGACTTTAATACGCCAGAGGCTTATTCCGTATTGTTTGATATGGCACGTGATATCAACAAGTTGAAGACAGAAAATCTTCAGCAAGCCAGCGCTCTTGGCGCACTTATGCGTGAGCTTGCCGATGTGATTGGCATTTTGCATCAAGATCCAGAAGCGTTTCTTAAAGGGGACACTAATGGCGACGAACAAGTGGCTGAGATTGAAGCTTTGATCAAACTGCGTAATGACTCACGTGCAGCAAAAGATTGGGCTAATGCTGACGTGGCACGCGATAAGTTGAACGAACTCGGCATCATTTTAGAAGATGGCCCAAGTGGGACTACTTGGCGTCGTAAATAATCAGGCAGTTAACTTGTCGATGATGGGCTTGAACTTTATTGGTTAAGCCCATTTTGTTTTTCGTCCACGATTAAGGTTTTCATGTCAATTATTTTAGGTATAGATCCCGGCTCGCGAATCACAGGTTATGGTGTGATCAGGCAGCATGGACGATATTTGTACTATCTTGGTAGTGGATGTATTCGTACATCCGAAAAAGAGTTACCTGGGCGGCTCAAGCAAATTTACGCTGGCGTGACGGAAATCATCACACAGTTTCAGCCTGATGTTTTTGCCATCGAGCAAGTATTTATGGCAAAGAATGCGGACTCAGCACTCAAACTCGGGCAAGCAAGGGGCAGTGCTATTGTGGCGGCGGTGAATGCGGATCTTCCAGTCTATGAATATGCCGCTCGACTGGTTAAACAATCTGTAGTTGGTACGGGTAGTGCTGATAAAGCGCAGGTGCAACATATGGTCCAGCAAATGCTCAAATTATCGGCTAAGCCACAAGCGGATGCCGCTGATGCTCTGGGTGTGGCAATTTGTCATGCGAATACCAATAAAACCTTGATTGCGTTAGCTGGGCGGGCAAGCAGTGCTAAAAAAGGCCGATATCGCTGAAAAACCGATCTCGAGCGAGGTGGTATTTTTCTACTGGCTATACATCCAGTTATTTATTATCATCCGAGTCAAATAACCTCATTTCTCTAAGGAATTT
>NZ_NDIO01000173.1:0-2255 GCF_002241085.1 Vibrio sp. V03_P4A6T147 | reverse complement strand
TTATTTATTTTATTGAGCGCCAATAAGAAGAAGTGGCCTCTCGCTGTTGAATGTGCTCTGCAGAACTATTTTGCAATGCTGAGCAATGTGCCTGACTTACATTGAAAAGAGTAATATTTAGTGCTCTCGTTAAATTTGCCTAAACCTTCACCATCACAATACTCAATATTAATATTGCGCATAGTATCAAGTGTCTTTTCGCTATTTAAGGCAAACTTAGAGCCGTCAGCGCAGACAATACGAACGCGGCCATCATCACTCACAGAGTAAATGTTGACTTCAGTATTACAAAGCTCAAAGGAGGCTTCACGATAGTTATCTTGCTGAGTATTAGACGCACAACCGGCCATTAAAGTGGCTGTAACAAGTGCTAATGTACTGATCGTTTTCATATTAATAAATCCCTAGCTTTGTTATCTATTTTCTATGTCGTTAGCCTATAGAACATAGAATCAATATTCAAGCTTCAATCATTAACCGAGCAGAGTCTCAAAAACCGATGAGTGAACATCGGCTTGATTGAACTTGTGCTGTGTGGTTATTTCACTTCTAGCCCTTTGGCTTGCATATCCGCATGATAGGAGGAACGTACGAACGGGCCACAGGCGGCGTGAGTAAATCCAAGCTCTAGTGCGATCTCTTTAAGTTCGTCAAATTCAGACGGTGGAACGTAGCGTTCAACTGGCAGGTGATGGCGACTCGGTGCTAAATATTGACCAAGAGTAAGCATTGTGACGTCGTGAGCTCGAAGATCTTTCAATACTTCCACGATCTCTTCTTTTGTTTCACCAAGCCCCATCATGATGCCTGATTTGGTAGGGATACTTGGATGTTGTTGCTTGAATTTCTTCAACAGTTCCAGTGACCATTTATAGTTTGCCCCAGGACGCGCCTTACGATATAGGCGTGGTGCAGTTTCTAAGTTGTGGTTAAACACATCCGGTGGGTTATCTTTGAGTAGTTCAAGGGCGATATCCATTCGGCCACGAAAATCCGGTACTAACGTTTCGATACGGATCTCTGGGTTTAATGCTCGAATTTCACGGTTACAGTCGGCAAAATGTTGGGCACCACCATCACGTAGGTCATCACGGTCAACTGAGGTGATAACCACGTATTTCAACTTCATATCCTTAATGGTTTGCGCCAGTTTTTGTGGTTCGTTTGTCTCTGGGGCATTTGGCCGTCCATGAGCAACGTCACAAAATGGGCACCGCCTTGTACAGATGGCGCCTAAAATCATAAAGGTGGCGGTTCCGTGGTTAAAGCATTCTGCTAGGTTAGGGCAAGACGCTTCTTCACACACCGAATGGAGATTATTTTTACGCATTGCCGATTTGATCTCTTGGATGCGTTGGCTATCACTCGGCAGCTTAATTTTCATCCACTCGGGCTTACGCAAAACTTCTTTTTGTTCGGCGGCTGGCATATTTTTTACAGGAATTAATGCCATCTTATCAGCGTCGCGGTATTTAACGCCTTTTTCCATTTGGATCGGTTTGCTCATGCTTTTTACCTTTGAAGAGGTGCTTCTGTGCTGAATTCTACTTGCTCGTAAGCCAATATGTTAACGAGTTCTATTATAAGTTGTTTTTCTACGGTTTGTAGTTCTGTCGGGCCGCCCAGTTCACTGACTTGGGCCATTTCTAAACCCTGATAGCCACAAGGGTTAATGCGTAGGAAAGGGGAGAGATCCATGTTGACGTTTAGCGCTAAACCATGAAACGAACAACCTTTACGGATCCGTAACCCAAGAGAGCAGATTTTTTTCCCTTTGACATAGACACCAGGGGCATCCGATTTTGCAACTGAGTCAATACGGTATGCTTGCAAGGTATTGATCACGATCTGTTCAATTTTGGTCACTAACTCTCTTACACCTAATTTTTTGCGGCGCAAATCGATCAAGAAATAAGCCACCAGTTGGCCTGGACCATGGTAGGTAACTTGGCCGCCTCGGTCACTTTGTACCACTGGAATATCGCCAGTATTGAGAAGATGCTCAGCTTTACCTGCTTGGCCTTGGGTAAAAACTGGTTGATGCTCGACAAGCCAAACCTGATCCTGTGTGCTTTCGGTTCTTGTATCGGTAAATTCATGCATAGCTTCCCATACAGGAAGGTATTCTTGGCGACCCAGACGTTTTACAACAAGCGAATTTAACATCAGCGTGACTCATCTACCGTATAAATAAAGTTTTTGGATTATAAACTTCTTCCAGCGAATGGACTACTAATGAGGACGATAAATTTGTC
>NZ_NDIO01000374.1:0-2257 GCF_002241085.1 Vibrio sp. V03_P4A6T147 | reverse complement strand
ACACTACACCGCTAACGTAGGTGGGATAAAGACTTGTGCTTCCAGACCACCATGAGCTGGATTGCGTAAAATGAGATCTCCGCCGTGTCCATGTAAAATACTTCGGCATATTCCAAGACCAAGACCGTGACCTTGGTCATCATCGGCAAGGCGAAAATAAGGCTCAAAGACCGCTTCTAATTTATCTATCGGGATCCCCGGACCTTGGTCTTGAATGGTGATAACAACCCACTCTGGATTTTCTTCCAACTTCACCCACACTTGCTGACCATACTTCACGCCATTGCCAATCAAGTTTGTCAATACTCGTTGAATAGCTAGAGGCTTAGCGATTATCGGTTCAAGCTGTGTAGGCGTAAAATGGACCACTTGGCGAGTTAAGTTGTACCCTTCAGCAATCGTCTGAATCATCTCGTTGAGATCAATACTGCTGTTATTTTCGTGTAAATCGGTATCTCGCACGCACTGCAATGCCCCTTTAACCATCATCTCTAGCTCATCGAGATCGCGGTTAAATTTTTCGCGCTTAACATCGCTTTCGAGCAATTCAGCCCTTAGGCGTAAGCGGGTAATGGGTGTTTTTAAATCATGAGAGATGGCCGAAAACAGATGCTCTCTATCGGCCACGTAACGTCGAATTCGTTGCTGCATACGATTGAATGCGCGGGTCGCCGTGATCAATTCTGTCGCCCCCTCTTCACGCAAGGGACGCTGGGCAATATCCATACTCATCTCATTCGCCGCTTTGGCTAAATTTCTCAGTGGCCGAACTTGGCGGCGCATAAGCAAGTAGGTCAACGCTAACAAAATAGTGGTGGAAAAAAAGAGAAATAAGATCTGCTCTTTTCTTAATAGAGTGTCATCCAGTTTCACGTATGGGGCGGGAAGTAGCGCCGCCACGTAAACCCATTCATGGCTTGATAGTTCGATTTGCACCACCAGTACTGGCGGGTTTAGCGGTTCAAGTGTGAGTGTATGGTAGGCCCACGACTTGGGTAAGTCGCTGAGAAAAATATCGTTTTTTAGTAACCGCAAATGTTCTGGTTTGGTAAATTCAACTTGAATACTCTCAACGTTATTGAGCTTTTGTTGCAACACTTCCCTCACTGCATCGACTGAAGCTCGCTTGAGCGGCGTATCGATAATCGGCTCCACAGTCAATGGCTCTTTATTGAATGAGACAAAAAAACGGGTTCCCCCCATATTGCGAATTTGATCCAGCACGATATGCCGATATTTGACGGGCAGTGATTGAAAAAAGGTCACGGTGGAAGCAAACATACCTGCCATGCTAGAAGAAACGGAACTGATCCCTTCCAACTCTTTTTGTTTAGATTGGCTGTACCAAATCGCCGTTGCAATGCCCTGTGCTATCACCACCGCCAACAAAGTCAGCAGCAGTGTTCGTGAGACAAGAGAGTTGGGTTTTAAGCGTGAAAAGAGACGTCTTAGCGTCATTTTTAATGGCCGTAACTGACCGGAACGGCCAGAATATAGCCGTTGCCACGCATAGTTTTAATGTAGTGAGGGTATTTTGCACTATCACCCAATCGCTGACGTAAACGGCTAAGTTGCACGTCGATACCTCGCTCAAAAGGGAGCGCTTCACGTCCACGAGTAGCAAATGAGATGGTATCGCGATCAAGCACTTCCTTAGGCCGGGTTAAAAACAGCATCAGTAGTGCAAAATCACTGCCCGACAAGTCATGCTCATCGGCACGCTCTAGATGTGTAATTCGGTGTGACAAGGTATCGAGTTGCCAATCACCAAACGTAATTTGTTTGGGCAACGCATCGGTTGTTTTTTCATCATTGACTTGTACCCGGCGCAGCAAAGCCTTGATGCGCGCCATTAACTGACGCGGGTTGAAAGGTTTCGCCACATAATCATCCGCGCCAATTTCTAAACCAATGATTTGGTCAGTTTCATCAGAAACCGCGGTCAACATAATGATAGGAACGTTCGAATGACGACGGATTTTTTGGCATAAAGTAAAACCATCGTCTCCGGGCATCATCACATCCAACAAAATAAGATCGGGATAACTGTTACGTTCCAAATAGGCTAATAGCTCGATGCCATCCGCGGTGGTGACGATATCAAAACCAGACTTCGTCAAGTACTCATCTAATAATTGCCGAATCTCTTCGTCATCATCCACGACTAGAATGCGCGTTCTTGCCTGCATGTCCACTATCCATATTTTCAACTGATCGGCCTAGTGTAGCTATAGGTCATTTTTTTGATTATTGATAT